>JAUTXM010000125.1 GCA_030838025.1 Acidimicrobiaceae bacterium | reverse complement strand
CTACCTGGTGTCGCTGACGGTGCCCGCAGCCGGGATCAGCTGCCCCAGCCCTTGAGGTGGGTTCCTGGTTTCTGGTTTCGGTTCCTTCGGGGTGGTGCCTGGTGTCGGGCGGTGTCGGGCGGTTTCTGGTGTCGGGCGGTGTCGGGCGGTTTCTGAGGGCGATCCGTGGCTCTGAGGGCTTCCTATGGTCGTCCGAGCGCTGTAACTCGCCCTCAGAGCCGCAGATGACCATGAGTCGTGCGGTCGAGGCAGACTGAACGGATGGTTACAACCGCGGCTCGGGGCACGCCCGCTTCGGGAACCGGATCGGTGGGGGGCGGGCCGGCCGGTGAGCTGGCCGCCGACGAATCCGCCGACCGGGTCGCCGACTCGTTCGCCGGCCTGGTCGCCGACTTGGCGGCGGCGCTTTCGCCTGACCGGGTCCGGGCCGAGCCCACCGAGTTGGCCCTCTACCGGCGCGATGCCTCGATGTTGTCGGGCGAGGCGGCCGTGATCTGCTTTCCGACCACGACCGAGGAGGTGGCGGCGGCGGTTCGTGTGAGCCGGGCCCATGGCCGGCCGTTCGTACCCCGTGGCTCGGGGACGGGGTTGGCCGGCGGCGCGGTGCCCACCGGGCCCCGGCCACCGGTGGTGATCGTGACCACCAAGATGAACCAGATCCTCTCCGTCGACCCCGAGGCGCGGGTGGCGTGGGTCCAGCCGGGTGTGTTGAACCTCGACTTGTCGCGCGCCGTCGCCCCATACGGCCTGCATTTCGCCCCCGACCCCTCCAGCCAGCAGTCCTGCACCATCGGCGGCAACGTGGCCAACAACTCCGGGGGCCCGCACTGCCTCCTGCACGGCGTCACCACCGCCCACGTCCTGGCGATGGAGGCGGTGCTGCCCGACGGGTCGATCGTCGAACTGGGGGGCCTCGACCCCGAACCGGCGGGCTACGACCTTCGGGGAGCGTTCGTCGGCAGCGAGGGAACCATGGGAATCGCCACCCGCATCGCGGTCAGGCTCACGCCCCTGCCGCCGGCAGTCTCGACGCTGCTTGCCGACTTCACGAGCATCGAAGCGGCGGCACAAACCGTGAGCGGCGTGATCGGGGCGGGCATCGTCCCCGCCGCCCTCGAGATGATGGACGCCGTGATCACGGGCGCGGTGGAGGCGTACGTGCACGCCGGGTTCCCGACCGACGCGGCCGCGGTGCTCCTCGTCGAGGTGGACGGCCTGGCGGCCGGCGTGGCCGCCGCCGCGGACGCGATCACGAGCATCGCCAAAGCCCAGGGCGCCCGGACGGTGCGCGTCGCGACCGACCCGGCCGAGCGGGCGCTGCTGTGGAAGGGACGCAAGTCGGCGTTCGGCGCCATTGCCCGCATCAAGCCCAACTACTACCTCCACGACACCGTCGTTCCCCGAAGCCAGCTGGTGGCGGTGCTGACCGAGGTGTACCAGATCGCGGAACGCCACCAGCTACAACTGGGCACCGTCTTCCATGCCGGTGACGGCAACCTGCACCCCTTGATCCTGTTCGACAAGCGGGAGCCGGGGGTGATGGACCGGGTCCTGGCGGCCGGCAAGGAGATCATCGAGGTGTGCGTGGCCGCGGGCGGGATGCTGAGCGGCGAGCACGGCATCGGCCTGGAAAAACGGGACTTCATGGGCCTGGTGTTCAGCGGCGACGACCTCGAAGCCCAGGGCTGGTTGCGGTCTGCGTTCGACCCAGATCAGGCGTGCAACCCATGGAAGGTGCTGCCCGCGGGCGCCCGTTGCGGCGACCTCCAAGACCTGCCGCCCGGGGCGTGGATATGACCGTCGCCCAGGTCAGCGCGTCTTCACTGGAGGAGTTCGCGGCCCTGGTCGGCACCGATGACCCGGTGTGCGTGGCGGGCGGCCGGACCCAGTGGGACGTCGGTGGCCTTCCTGTCGACGGGACCCGCGAGGTTGTCGCCCCGTCGGGTGTGCTCCTCCATGAGCCGGCCGAGATGATCGTGCGGGTCCGGGCCGGGACCACGGTGGCGGCGCTCAACTCGGTGCTCGCCGAGGGCGGCCAGATGGTGCCCCTCGATCCGGTCGACCCCACCCGGGCCACCGTGGGCGGCGTCTTGGCGGTTGGACACAGCGGACTCCGGCGGTTGCGGTATGGCCCGGTGCGCGACACCGTGCTCGAGGTGCGCTTCGTTTCGGCAGCCGGCCGGCTGGTCAAGGCGGGGGGCCCGGTCGTGAAGAACGTGACCGGGTTCGACCTGTGCCGGTTGCTGGTCGGCTCGCTGGGGACACTCGGGCTCCTGGGCGAGGTCGTGTTGCGTTGCCAGCCGGTGCCATCGGTCAGTCGCTGGCTGCAGTCGGTGGAGCCCGGTTCGGTCGACCCGTTCGAGGTGTTCAGCCGGCTGTACCGGGCCTCGTCGGTCCTGTGGGATGGCCGGCGGGTCTCGGTGCTGCTCGAAGGGCACCCCGACGACGTCGAGGTCCAGGCCCGGGAGGTGCTGGGTCCGGCGTTCGCCGAGGTGGGGGGGGCACCGGAGCTGCCAGTGGGTGGCCGCCTGTCGTTGCCGCCGGGGGCGTTGCGGGATCTGCGGGCAGCCGCGTCCGCGGCGGCGTCCGCGGGCGTTGAGGGACGGTGGCTGGCGCAGATCGGCGTGGGCACGGTGTACGCCTCGGACCCGGCGGCGCTGGCGGCGGCGGTCGGGACGACGTGGCCGAGGACGCTGACGCCGCCGGTCGCAAAGCTGCACGAGGAGCTGCAGCGCCGTTTCGACCCCGATGGCCGACTCAACCCCGGCCGCCAGGTCGCCCCTGGCACGACGGCATGACGGCCCAGCCGCTCGCGGGCCTTGTGTCTGGGGCCGGACGCTTGCCCGTCGATGACGATGATCTCGCGGCCTGTGTCTCGTGCGGGCTGTGCCTGCCCAGCTGCCCGACCTACCGCGTCACGGGCGAGGAATCGGCGTCGCCGCGAGGGCGGATCGCCGCCATGCGGGCGGTGCACGCCGGCGCGGTCATGGACGCCACCTTCACCGAGTTCATGGACCTTTGCGTCCAGTGCCGGGCCTGCGAGGTGGCGTGTCCATCGGCGGTTCCGTTCGGGCGGCTGATGGAAGGGGCACGCCACGCGCTGGCAACCGATACGGGCTATCAGCCGTGGTGGCGCCGGGCGGGGTACGCGGTGCTTGGCCACCACCGGTTGTTGCTCGCCCTGACCGCGCTGGGCGCGACCGCCCAACGAGCCCGCTTGGTGCCCCCTTCGCTGTCGGCACGGCTGGGGCTACCCCGGCTTCCGTTGCGCCAGCCCGCGCTCAGGGCGAGCGGGACCGATGTCTACCTTTTCACGGGTTGTGTCATGGACGCCTGGCAGCGCAATGTGCACGTCGCCGCCCAACGAGTCATCGAGGCGACCGGTGCCGGCGTGGCCTTGCCCGGGTCGGGCGGGGATTGTTGCGGGGCTCTGCACACCCACGCCGGCCTGACCGATCAGGCCCGCCGCTTGGCCGTCCGGGTGATGGCCTCGATGCCGGGGGACTCCGCGATCCTGGTCGACTCCGCCGGCTGCGGTGCGGCCCTCAAGGACTACGGCCACCTGGTCGGCACCGAACAGGCGGCCCGGTTCGCGGGCCGCGTCCTCGACATCCATGAATGGTTGGCCGGGCGGCTGGACCTTCTTCCGCCCAGGAGTTCCCCGCTGCCGGGTCCGGTGGTCGTGCAGGACCCGTGCCATCTGCGCCACGTCCAGCGGGCCCATCTCCCGGTGCGTTCGGTGCTGGCGCCCTATGTCGAGGTGGTCGAGCTGGACGACGAAGGCATGTGCTGTGGGGCGGGCGGCGCCTACAGCGTCCAACATCCGGCCATGGCGGGCGCGATCAGGGAACGGAAGCTGGCCGCGGTGGAGCGCAGCGGCGCCAAGGTCGTCGCCAGCGCCAACCCCGGTTGCTCGCTCTGGCTGGCGTCGGCGGGACTGGACGTGCGACACCCCGTGGAGTTGATCGCGGCCGCGATCGGTCGCCCGTCGGGAAACGGGAGGCCCGGCGATGGCCGGTGAGTTCCAAGACATCCGCCTGCGCCTCGAGGGCATTGCCGAGGAACTGGCTGACCTGGCAATGGAGCGACTACGCCAATCGATCGATGCCGGTGGCAGGGAACTCCCCGTCGACGAACGCCGACTGACCCGGGCCCGCCGGGCGGTGGAAAAGGCGGCAGCCATCCTGGCGGAACCCGACGACACCGAATGACGGGGCCGCGGCGGGGCCGACTGCTGGATTGCGGCACCTTGACTCTGGCTAGCTTTGGCATGTCGAAACGAGGAAACGGTCGTGCCCATCGCAAGGACACTGAACTTGAAGAGTGACGCGGCGCCCAGGTCCGGGGGTCTTCTCGGCGATATCGGCCCCCGCCAGCGCACCGCCCTGATCAGTTGGGCCGCCTTCGCCGTCACCTTCGGTGGGACCCGAGCCCTGACGTACGCCATCAAGGAAGAGGCCGGCCCCTTTCGCGACCTCAACTGGGGTGGCGTCCATCTCCACCATTACTTGTGGGGCATCAAGCTGCTCGCGGCCTCAGGCGGCGTCGCCATCCACGGTGCCGACCGCTTCCGGGCCAACCCGTTGGTGGCCGTCGGTTACGGCGCAGGAGCGGCGTTGGTCATCGACGAGTCGGCGCTGCTCGTCCATTTCAAGGACGTGTACTGGTCCGAACGCGGCCGGGTGTCGATGTTGATCGGCGCGGGGCTGATCGGCGCGGTCGGTGCGTCCTTCGCCTTCATCCCCGCGTGGCAGCGCTACCGCAAGCCGCCCGCCCCGTCAGAGTCGCCTGCCTCGTCAGAGTCGCTAGCGCCGTCTGAGCCGCTACCGGCGGTGCTCCCCTGAGCTAGTCGGGGCCCACCGATGGCGCGTTCGCCCGCGGCGTCGGTGGTCTGCCGGCTGCACCACCGGTGGCGGCCCTCAGCGTGGGCAACTCGGCACGACAACGCCCGCCGCCGGCAACCGTACGACCTGACGCGCTCTTGGATCCCACAGCGCATCGGTACCGGACGACGATCCCGACAAGCGACCCTGGCCCGGTGGGGGCCGGGACTGCGACCTGGCCACGGGCCGTAACTCGATACAAGCCGGCATCACCGAGATCAGCACTCCTGGCGACCATCCCCCGTTCGGGGAGCCGGAGTACAAACTGTCGTCGGGACGACACTTTGTACTCCGGCTGCCGCCAAGACTTGCCGGTACAGCATTGCGAGCACCGTCGAGCGCGTCGCGATATCCGACGAAGGCGGCCGTGCCGTCTGTCCCTAGCCGCCCGAGCCGTCCGCCGGCTGCAGGATCTCGGGTAGGGCCGGGGCGCTCGGGAGGTCGTTGAGCGCGTCTATTAGTAAGCGGAGGCGGGCGTACGACATACGGTCGAAACGCAGCGCAATGCGTGGCAGGTCGGCATGGTCGTCTGATCGGGCCTCGGGCGGCAATGGCCCTTCCAACGCTTCGATCTTGCCGCCCCCACTGATGTCGGCGAACTCCTCGGAAAGCGCCGCAAGCTCCAGGTCAGTGGGCCGTGCCCGCAGCCGGATCACGAGGGTGCGGCCGACGAAACGCAGGGAGTGGTAATTGCGATAGAAGCCCAGGATCTCCCTCACCGCCTCCTCGACGTTGTCGGTGATCTTGTAGAAGTGCCGGTCGTCGGGGTCGATCAGCTGCCGTGGTTCGACCTCGCTCGTGATCCAATGCTCCCACGCGTGCCAGTACGTCCCCCCCGGGACCTCGAGCAGGACGATGGGCGCGGGCGCCGCCTTTCCTGTTTGCAGCAAGGTCAGGAGTTCGAACTCCTCGTCCAAGGTGCCGAAGCCTCCCGGAAGCACTGCGAAACCGTCTGATTCTTTTACCAGCAGCAGCTTCCGGGTGAAGAAGTACTTCATCGACACCAGCTTGGGATCAGATGCGATGAACTCGTTCGGTTCGGTCTCGAAGGGCAGCTCGATATTGATGCCGAAGGCGTGCTCGGGGCCCGCTCCCTCCAGGCCGGCCGCCATGATCCCCGGCCCGGCGCCGGTCACGGTGGACCAGCCGTGCTGGGCCAGAACCGCCGCCAGGTCTCGGGCCTGGCGGTACAGCGGATCGGTGGGGTGGGTCCGGGCCGACCCGAACATGGTCACCTTGGGGACGTGGCGATGGGGCGCGAAGACCTGGAACCCGGCACGCATCTCCCGCAGGGCCGAACTGGCGATCTTGAGGTCCAACCGGTCGGTCTTGTCGGTCGCCAGGTGGACCGCCGTCGTCAGGATCTCGAGCAGTTGGTCCCGGTTGGCAGTGACGCCGAGGGTGTCGAGCAGGGCTTCGAGTTCATGGTCGACGTCGGGGTTCCCGGTCCGGCTGAGCCGCCGGCGCGGTGGTTGATCGGTCATCCTGGGGCCCAGCCTCTCACGCCTGCGATTACCCCGAGGGCGGGTTGTGCGGAGGCGATCAGGCGTTGAGGTCGGTGCAACTCCGCAGGGCCGACCAGCGCGCCAGCGCCGCCTTGGAGGCGGAGCCGAGGAGGGGAGTCGCGACCCCCCCCGAAAGACGCGCCGGAACCCACCGGTAGGCGTCGATGCGTCTTCCGGTGACCGTTACCCGCAGTACGCCGCTTTCCCGCTGCGCCGGCTGGGTGGCGTAGAAGGCGAAGTTGCCCAGCCCGTAGTCCACCAGCGCGCCGTCCATGAGGCCCGAACCCAACAGCACATGGGTGTGGCTGCCCACGACAATGTCGGCCCCGGCCTCGACCACCTGGTGGGCCAGCTCCTCCTGTGCTGGTGTGGGGCACGCCTGGGTTTCGATGCCCCAATGCAGGTAGACAGCGACCGTGTCGGACGTGAGCCGAGCCTGGCGGACCGCCGCGAGAAGGTTGTCCAGGTCGTAGCCCGAGGCAAGGCCGGGATGGGTTTCGGTGGCGGTCCATTCGTCGCGCAGGTTGTCATCGAGAACATGGGTCGCGGCGAGGATGGCGATCCGCTGCCCTTTGATCGTCGCCCGGTAGGGCGCGAAGGCTTGTTCGAGGTTCTCGCCGATCCCGATGACCGGCAGACCCGCACGCGTTGCCGCGGTGATCGTGTCGGCAAGCCCTTCGGTGCCGTAGTCCTCCCCGTGGTTGTTGGCCTCGGTCACGACCGCGATGCCCCCGGCCTTGATCGCGGTAAGCGCCGACGGTGGAGCCCGGAACACGAACTGCTTTGGCGCCGCCGCCCCCGCGTTGGTGATGGCCGTTTCGAGATTGACCATCGTCACGTCGGCGCCGGCATACAACGCCTTGGCGGGGTTGAACACGGTGCGCGGGTTCGATGACAGCCGTTTGGCCACCGGGCCCTCGAAGTGCACATCGCCCCCAAAGGCGAGGGTCACCGCCTGGCCGCTGCCGAGTTGCGTCGATCTGATCGCTGCGGCGGTCGTGGCTGCCGACAGTGGTGGCGTCGCTCGGCCGTCGGGGCCGGGTTGCGGATCGACTACGGCGTCGGCCTGGACCGATCCGGGTTGGCCGACCGGCGACGCGGGCAGACCGCCGGCGGCGACGAGTCCGCCGCCGAGAACTGCGATGGCCAGGAGGACGCCGATCCCTGCCCGGCTCCGGACCGCCGGCGCCCGAACGTCTGGGTTGGCCGGGGCGGGGCGGCGACCCCGGCGGTCAGCGGTCGACGACGCCGGCTCAGGGGTCAGACGCCGACCCAGGTCGTCCGCCGGCCGACGGGACGGCGGAGACGCCGACCAACGGGACGGCGGGGGTGGCGCGGGCGGTGGGGGCGGCGCCGGCGGCGAAGACCGAGGGGATGGATCGGGCGTTGGGGGCCGAGCCCGCTCGGCGGGGCGGCGACCTCGGTTGGCGCGGAGTCGAGCCGCCTCGGCGGGGTTGGGGCCGGTCGCGGCGCCGCTGCGCGTGCCACGTCGGTGTCCTGGGCGTGTTTTCCCGGTCCAACCGCTCGCAGCGGCGCCGTCCGTAACGCCCGATGCCGCGGCCTCGGGCTCACTGGCGGCCCCGCTCGATGCCGGCGATGCGGCGGCCGGCGGCGCGACGCCATCGGCGCTCGCGGCGACCGGCTCGATCGGATCGGACGCGGCGCTCGTCGCGACCGGGCCATGTTTTCCACCCTCATCTTCGATCGGCACAATGACCGTGATCGGGGTTGGGTTGGTCGGTACCTCGCTCGGCGCGGCCACCTCCCCTGCGGCGGGCGGGGGCGGCGAAGCGGTGACCTCGAAAATCGCCATCGCCACCTCCGCCGATGCGTCGGCGGTGCCGTTTGCCACGACGCAATGCCACCCCGGACCGAGATGCGGATCACGAGGCACGGTGAAGCTGACCGTGGCCGCCCCGCCGGCATCGGTCGTGCCCGACTCCCGCAGCACGGCACCCGCCTCACCGAGGAGGCTCACCTGCACCGCCGTGACCCCCGAAAAGCCGGTCGTCGACACCGCGACGACGGTCCCGGCGGGGCCGATCGCCGGATCGAGATTCAGCGACGGCGTCACCACTGCACCTCAGGGGCGTTTCGGATCGGGCCGAGGTTCAGCGTCATGGCGACCGAATAATGGCATTACGCCGGGTCTGACCGCCGGGACACGCCCCAAATCCCCAAAACCATTGGAGCGGGAACCGCCGGCTCCCTACGGTTCGGTCATGCATGGCGTGGCGTATTCTGTCCGGTCGGCGGGCGAGGCTGATTTCGACGGCTGGTTCGACCTCTACGAGGCGGTAGCGGCTGAGGGCAAATGGATCGGCGCCGAGCTGCCGGTCGATCGTGCGCTCCACCGACAACGCTTCGTGGATGGCTTGGCCAACGACGGCAGCCCCGCGGTGGCGTTCATCGCCGAGGCCCACGCCGAGTCTGGTGCGACGCAGGTTGGACAGCTGTTCGTCCGGACCTACATCGGCATCGGCGACCTCGGCATGGCGGTCGACGCTGCCTGGCGGGGCCAGGGCGTCGGTTCGGCGCTGCTCACGGCGGCCGTTGCCTGGGCCGGGCAACAAAGTGTGCACAAGCTCACGCTGCAGGTCTGGCCGCACAACGCCGCCGCCATCGGGCTCTACGAAAAGTTCGGCTTTGTGAGCGAAGGTCGTCTCCGGCGCCATTACCGCCGCCGCGACGGTGCCCTGTGGGATGCCCTCATCATGGGCCGGGTGCTCGACGAGTCCTCGCCCGGTCGAGCGCCCGATCCCGGCTGACCAGGAACAAATGGTCACTTCGGGCTACAGACACGGCCACTGCGAGCGCTCATTGTGAAGGGGCGGTGTGACGTCGCATTCGCTCGATTGAGGACGGTATGGGAAAAGGGAGACGTTGCGCGGCCCTGGCGATGGTGGGCGCCTTGGCGTTGGCGACGACGATCGCCGGCGGCGTCGCGCCATCGACCGCGGCAGCGGCCACGACAGCGCACCCCGCGGCCGCGGCGGTGGTTGTGCCTCCCGCGCTGTACGCGCCCCAGCGGACATTGTTGAATGGGCTGACCAACATCTACGGAATCGGCTTCGACGCAGCCGGGGACGTGTTTCTGGGCGACGGGCTCCACGGCCGGGTGGTCGAGGTGACGACAAGTGGGGCCGAGATCACATTGCCGTTCAGTGGACTTTCGCGAATCGGCGGCATCGCGGTCAACAAAGCGGGTGACGTCTATGTCGCCGACATGCCCAACCGCCGCATCGTCGAACTGCCGCACTCCGGTGCTCAGGTGACGCTCGGGTTCGTCGGACTTGGATATGCGGAGCGAGTGGCCCTCGACCCCGCCGGCAATGTGCTCGTCGTCGATACGACCTACAAGCGGGTCGTACAACTTTCGCCCGGCGGGAGGCAGGCCATACTGCCCTTTAGCGGCCTCGTCGCTCCGATCTCGATCACGACCGACTCCGCCGGCGCCGTCTTTGTCGGTGACGACAACGGCCGGGTGCTGGAACTTCCCAAGGGCGGCACCCAGGTCCAGATTCCGGTTGACGGCCTGAGTTTTCCGTACGCATTGTCCGCCGACGGCGCGGGCAATCTGTTCGTGGCCGACGCGATGAACTATCGGATACTGAAGGTGGCGAAGGATGGCAGCCAGAGCGTCATGCCCGTCACCAACCGGTCGGTGCCGATCACCGTTGCGGTCAACAGTGCAGGAACGCTGTTCGTAGCTGACAGCGACAACCAGATCCTGGAACTCCCGCAAGGTGGTACTCAGCACACGTTCCCGCCCAATGCCAGTGCCCAGCCCGGTGGCGTGGCGGTCGACGGGGCGGGAAATGTCTTTTTCAGTGATGCCGTCATCAATCAGGTCATGGAATTGCCCAAAGGAGGCCAGTTGGTCGCGTTGTCCTTCACTGGCCTCACGTCGGTGGCCGCCGTCGCGGTCGATTCGGTGGGCGACGTGTTCGTCGTGGACGGCGAGCGGGTCGTGGAAATGCCCAAGGGCAGCCCGCAAATTGTGCTGGGTTTTACCGGCGTGACGGGCGCCGCGGGCCTGGCGGTTGACTCGGTGGGGACCGTGTATTTGGCTGACCACAGCAATCAGCGCGTGCTCGAGCTGGCGCCGGGCGGTACCCAGGTCACGCTGCCGTTCAGCGGCCTCAATAATCCGATCAGCGTGGCGGTCGACGACGCGGGGACCGTTTACGTTGCAGACAGCGGCCTCCAGCGAATTATCCGGCTGACCAAGTCGGGCGCCCAGATCACCATGCCCATTTCCGGGATAACACTTCCCATTTCGGTCGCGGTGGACGCCGTGGGGGACCTGTTCGTGCTCGACTGGGCGATTACGACGTCCAACACCACCGGCACCGATTTCGGTCCTCAGGTCATCGAGTTTTCATGGTTCGGGAGGCGAACGGCCGTCCCGGTGAGCAGCCTGAGCACCATCGCCGAAGTGCAGTATCTGGCGGCCGACCGAGACGGCGACGTGTTCCTCACCGAGCAGCAGAACAACCGGGTGGTGGAACTGCCTGTCGATCACGCCACGTTCACCTCCCCGTTGAACGGGCAGCTCAACGTGGATTCGTCGAAGGCGTTCACGTGGTCGCCCACTCCCGACGCCCAGGGTTACGTCCTCGTCGTCGGGACGACGGTGTACGGCACCGATCTGGTCAGCTCCGGGATCCTGCCCGCGGGCACCACGTCCTTCGCCGTAGCGCCCCTTCCCACGGGAAAGGTGCTGTACGCAACGCTTTTGACCGAGCAAGGCGGCTCCTGGAGCCATTTCCAGTTGATCGGCTTCATCGTGACCCGCTGATCCCGCCGATCCCGCCGGCCCGCTGATCCCGCCGGCCCGCTGATCCCGCCGGGAGCTCTCCACCAGCTTTGGGCCCGCTTATTGCTGTCCTGCGACGATAACCGGGCCCAAAGCGCTGAAGTAGCCCCAGAAGCGGCGGATCCCCAGGCCTCGGGACAGCATCCGACCACATCCGACCGCATTGGACGGCGTCCAACTGCATCCGACCGCATCTGAGCGAGCGCGTGTCGCCAACCGGTCGGCGGTGCCGCGACTCGTCAGCTCGCGGCGGCGACCCGGCCGTAGAGCGTGGTGCGCTGCTCGAGTCGACGCCCGAGCGAGTCGGCCAGGTCCCGCAGTGCCGCCTCGTCAACCATCTGCCCGTGGCGGGCGCCCGCGGCCCGGGAGATGTTCTCGTCCATCAGCGTCCCACCCAGGTCGTTGACACCCGCCTGCAACAGCTGGCGCACACCGTCGAGGCCCATCTTCACCCAGGAAGCCTGGATGTTGGGGACCCACCCGTGATAGGCGATACGGCCCACGGCGTGCATCAACAGCGCCTCGCGGTAGGTCGGGCCACGACGCGAGCGCCGCTGCAGATAAATAGGTGACGCCATATGTACGAACGGCAGCGGCACGAACTCGGTGAATCCTCCCGTCTCCTTCTGCAACGCCCTGGTGCGGACCAGGTGACGCGCCCAGTGGACCGGACGCTCGACCGCGCCGAACATGATGGTGATGTTGGATCGCAGGCCGAGCGAATGGGCGGTGCGGTGCACCTCGAGCCACGTTTCGCTGTTTATCTTGTCGGGGCAGAGAACGGCGCGGACTTCGTCGTCGAGGATCTCGGCCGCCGTACCCGGGAGCGTCTTCAGCCCGGCATCCATCAACCGCTGCAGATATACCGCCAACGGCTCCCCAAGGCGGCGCGCGCCCTCGTGGACCTCGAGGGCGGTAAACCCATGGATGTGGATGGTCTCCGAAGCCTCCCGCACCGCTCGGATGACCTCGAGGTAGTAGTCGCCGTCGAAGCTCGGGTGGATACCGCCCTGGAGGCACACCTCGGTGGCGCCCAGGGCCTCCGCCTCGACCACCCGCCGCGTGATCTCGTCCAGCCCCAACAGGTACGGGGTGCCCCGCAGGTTGAGCGACAGCGGCCCCTTGGAGAAGGCGCAAAACTTGCACTTGAAGGTGCAGACGTTGGTGTAGTTGATGTTGCGGTTGGACACCCAGGTCATGACGTCGCCTACCACCTCCTGGCGCAGCCCGTCGGCCACCTCGGCCACCGCCACGACCTCGGGGCCCCGAGCGGTGAAAAGGGTCGTGAGCTCCTCGACGCCGACCTCCTGCCCGAGCAGGACCCCGCCCAGAACTTCGGCGACCGGTCCACCGATGGCGGGACCGATGCCGGGACCGCCCGGAGCGCGGGCTCCTATAAGCGTCCCCCGGTGCGCAAGGGGCCCCCTCGGGGCGTCCAGCCCCGGCAAGAGCACCGGCGGGGCCGACTCGGCCCCGGAATACCACTCCTCGCCCGGCTCCCGCGCCATGCTCTCGGCGTCGGAGCGATCCAGGACCGGGAAACGCATGGACGGATCGAGCCACCGCTCTGGCGACTCGGCATACCGGGGGTAGATCGTGAGCCGGGGCGCCAGCGAGAAACCGGCCTCCTCCGTGATCGCCCGCAGCCGTTCGAGCGCCGGCCACGGCCGCTCGGGGTTGACGTGGTCGACCGTGACGGGCGACACCCCGCCCCAGTCGCCGATCCCGGCCGCCAGCAGCGGGGCCAGGTCGTCGGACAGGTTGGGCGGTGCCTGTACCTGTACGTCGGCCGGCAGCACCAGCCGGGCCGCGGCGATGGACCACTGGAACTCCTCGGGCGGGCACGCGGGGGCGCCGTGCATGGAGGTGCCGGCCTTGGGCAGGAAGTTCTGCACGATCACCTCCTGCACGTGCCCGTGGCGCCGGTGTGACTCGGCGATGGCCGCCAGCGCCTCCAAGCGGTCGGCGCGGGTCTCGCCGATGCCCACCAGGATCCCGGTGGTGAACGGGATAGCCAGCGCACCCGCGGCCTCCAGCGTCGCCAGCCGGCGCGGCGGCGTCTTGTCGGGCGCCCCGCGATGGCAGTCGAGGTCGGCCCGCAGCGACTCGATCATCATTCCCTGGGACGCCGAGACGGTCCGCAGGGCAGCCAGCTCGTCGCCGTTCAACGCCCCGGCATTGGCATGGGGGAGGAGCCCCGTCTCCTCGACGACCAACCGGCACATGGCGACCAGGTAGTCGACCGTCGAGCGGTGGCCCCGCTCGGCGAGCCACTCGGCCGCGGCCGGATAGCGGTCCTCCGGTGCCTCCCCGAGGGTGAACAGGGCCTCGGCGCAACCGGCGGCGGCGCCCGCCCGAGCGATGTCGAGGACCTGCTCGGCCGTGAGGTACGGCGCCGCCACCCGGGCCGGCGCCTTGGCAAAGGTGCAATACCCACAGCGGTCCCGGCACAGCATCGTGAGGGGAATGAAGACCTTGGGCGAGTAGGTGACCCGCCGGCCCCACGCCCGGTCCCGGGCCGCGCCCGCCCGGGAGACGAGCTCGCGGAGCGTCAGACCGAGAAGCTCGTCGATGGCCATCGAGTCACCCTATGCCCCTAGGTTGCCAATCGTGATCCCGGTGTTCGTCGAGGAGGTGGGAAAAGGGGTGCCGTGGCGCGAATTCGCCGATCTCGCGGTCGCCCTCAGTGCCGATCACCCCGGGGCCGACTGGCTGCTGGCGGGGCAACGACGTCGCCTCCGGGCCCACCTACCGCCGTTCGGGGAGGCGGTGCTCTTGCTGGCCCGCCGCGGTGGCCGCCCCGTTGCCCGGTTGAGCGCCCACCGCCAAGGCGACGGCGACGGATCCTTCGGCTTCTTTGCGGTCGAAAGCCCCGGCGACCTCGACGCGGTGCAGGCACTGATGACGGCTGCGGCGCGATGGCTGGCGGAGCGCGGGTCGCAGACCATGGTCGGCCCACTCTCGTGGACGGCCGCCGAAGAAGCGGGGGTCCTGGTCGCGGGAAACGACGAACCGGCGTCGACCGGGCGGGCGTGGAATCCGCCGTGGTACGGCGACCTCCTGGAGGCCGCCGGCTTGGCGGTGGCCGACGAACTGTGTTCCTACCGCCTGGCGGCGGCAGAGGCGGGCGCCGGCTCGATGACGCTGATGCCGAAGGAGTTCGTGGTGCCCGAGGATGTCGGTCCTTTCGTCGACCCGGCGTTGATGCTGTCGACTCCCGACGGCGCGGCCTCGGTGATGGCGGTTCCCGATGTGGCGGGCGGCCTCGGGCCCCGAGGCGGGCGCGCGCGCCGGGGCGGCGCCTGGTCGATGGCCTCGCAGGCCCGGCGGCGGGCGTGGACCGGCTGCGTGGTGACCGCGGTCGACGGTCCCGCGTCCATCCTTGTCCCCGCTCTCTGCGCCGCCGCCAGCAGGGCCGGCTACCGGTGGGTCCTCAGTCCGTGGGCGCCCGACGGCCGCGACCCGGTCATGCGTCACCGGCTCTATCGGGCCCCGGTCGCGGCGCTGCTGGCCGCCTCGCACGCCTGACCGCCTCCCCACGAATCTGCTCACGCTCGGGGCGGCGCGAGAGCGACCTGGTCCGCCCCGCCGATGATCGATTGGCAGTTCTGCCGACTTTGTCAGTTCTCCCGGACCTGCGACGGCAAAACTGACTAAGTCCGCCAAACTGCCAATCGCGGCCTCGGTTGCCGCGCCGGGTGATGGTCCTACGCCGAAATGCTGCCCAAAATGAGGTAGTTGCCCAATGTGGGGCCCTACCTCAGGGGCACATCCTGGGACACATGTTCACTTCAGATGCTGTGCACCAGCTCGCCGCTGATCACCGCCGCAGCATGATGGCTGAGGCTCGATCGGCCCGCACCATCCATGCCGCCTCGGTGGCCGGCCGTTCCCGGGGGCGCCGCCTCGGGCGCTCGTCGCGTCAATCCTGAGCGTTTCGCCTACGGTCACCGATCATCGATGACCGCGGAAGCCATGCACGGACCGCCATCCTGCGGGACACGGTCCGGGCGGTCCGAGTCGAAAACGTTCCCCTGCTGGCCGGTGGCGTGGCGTTCTACGCCATGCTGGCGCTGGTGCCCGCCCTGGCGGCAGCGGTCTCGCTCTACGGGCTGGTCGTCAGCCGGACCGAGGTCGACCGCCAAATTTCGTCGCTGACGACGACGTTGCCGCCCGAGGCCCGCCAGCTCCTGGCGACCCAGCTGAAGACCATCACCACCAGTTCGGCCGGCGGCCTGCGACTGAGCCTGACGGTGAGCCTCGCCGTCGCCTTGTGGAGCGCCAGCAGCGGCATGCGGTGGCTTCTGGCAGCGCTCACCGTGGTCTCGGGCCGGCCCGAAACCCGCAGGTTCTTCAAGCTCCGAAGCGTGGCCCTGCTCATGACCCTCGGTGCGATCCTGGCGCTCGGGGCCTCGCTCGGGGCGTTGCTGGCCCTGCCGGCGCTGCTGAATGGCCTGGGACTGGCGGGCGTGGCCCGACTCGGCGCCGGTGTCCTTCGATACTTCGTACTGGCGGCGCTGATGCTGGTCGGCCTGGCGGTGCTGTACCGCTATGGACCCGATCGGGCCACGACCCGATGGCGATGGATCAGCTGGGGGTCCGGTCTCGCCACGGCGGTGTGGATGGTGGGATCGATCGGCCTGTCGGTCTATGCCTCCCAGGCGTCGAAGTTCAAGGCGGCGGGGACCTACGGCGCCCTGGGCGCGGTGGTGGTCCTGCTGTTGTGGCTGTGGATGACCTCGTTCGCGGTCATCTTGGGGGCGGTCGTCGACGCCCAGCGGGCGCCCCACGAAACGGTGTAGCTCGATTCACCGCCGGCGGGGGCCGCTCGTCCTAAGCGCGTTGGCGCCCGAAATGAGGTAGCCGCCCGATGTCGGCGCCTACCTTAGGGGCCCATTCTGGACCCATGTTCACCTTCAATGCTGTGCAGCAGATGGCCACAGACCACCGGCGCAGCATGATGTCCGAGGCTGCGACAGCTCGGGCACTCCATGCCGCGGCAGTGGCGACCCCCGCTTCCGAGCGGGTCGGCCGCCTCTCGACGCTCCGCCAGGCGCGCTCCATCCGGCGCTCGACGGGGATGCTCGCCTCCCTTCACCGTTCATAACTACTACCGTCGCCTTGGTGCTGGTGGCTCGCGCTGGGCTGTCTCCGATCATGGTCGGCCGGGCCGACGAGCTGGAGCGGCTCCGGGCCATGGTGCACCCTGGTGGCAGCCCGCGCGTGGCGCTGGTCAGCGGCGAAGCCGGTGTCGGCAAGACCCGCCTGATCCAGGAACTGGTCGCCCACGTACCGGCCGATGTGCCATTGCTGACCGGCCAGGCCGAGCAGGGCGCCATGGGTCGACCGTACGAGCTGTTGCTCGAGGCGGTGGCGCCTGTCGTGTCGCTCTGGACCCGCGTGCCGCCCGAGCTGCGGCCCTGGGAGGATGCGCTCTGCGCCTTGCTCGGACCGGTCGCGGTCCAGCTGTCCGACCCGGCGTGCACCTGCTCGGCGGACGAGTTGGCGCGCGCCGCGACCGAACTGGTGCGCTTTCTCGCCGGTGCCGGCTCCGGCGTGGTCGTGTTCGAGGATCTTCATTGGGCGGACGCGGAAAGCCTGGGGCTGTTCCGCCATCTGGCGGCGTCACCGAATCTACCGATCCTGCTGGTCGGGACCTATCGGCCCGAGGATCTCGACCGCCGGCATGTCACCGACCTGCTGGCCGCCATCGAACGCCAGCACCAAGTCGAACACCTGACGCTGGGCCGCCTGAGCGTCGAGGAGGTTCGGGCCCTGGTGACCGCGGTCCGCGGCGAGGTGGCGCCCTTCGCGGCGGCCGCCGACCTGCACCGGCGGACTGGCGGCAATCCCTTCTTTCTCGAGGAACTGCTACTGGCTGCGGGTTCGACGAGCGTCGACCAACTGGCCGGTCTCCCGTTGCCCGCCACCCTCACCGAGGCCGTCCTGCGCCACCTCGATGGCCTGGAAGGCGACCAGCGGCTGGTCGTGGACACCGCCGCCATCCTGGGCCAGCGGATCCCCTTCGACCTGCTTGCCGCCCTCACCGGACTGGGCGAAAACCGGCTGGTCGACGTCCTGCGGGTCCTCGTTGGCCAGTCGCTGATCGTCGAGGAGGACACCGACGTCTTCGCCTTCCGCCACGCCCTGACACGCGAGGCGGTCGCCGGGCGGCTGCTCGGCCGAGAGCGCCGGCGACTGCACGAGAAGGCCCTGGCTGCTCTGCAGGAGGCGGGCAGTGACGATTGGGCGGCACTGGCCTATCACGCCGAGGGGGCCAACCGCTGGGACGACGTCGTCGTGGCGGCGCGGGCGGGCGCGGCGTACTACCTGCGGACCGGGGCCACCTATCAGGCCCTGCGGTTGGCCGAGATGGGCCTGGCCGAGATGGACGCCGACCTCGAGCTGCTGGAGTTGGCGACGCGCGCCGCGTGGTCCGTCGGGCTCCCTGACAGCGCCCTCGAGCGGGCCGAGCAATGGCGCCGGCTGGCCGAGAGCGTGGGCGACATGGCGGCGCTGTCCCATGCCACCCGGGTGGTGGCCCGGCTGCGATGGGAGGCGGGCGACGTGGCGGGCCACCGGGCCATGGTGGCCGCGGCCCACGAGGTGGCCGAGCACCTGCCGGCGGGCGAGGAGCGGGCCTGGGTCGCCAACTTGATGGCCGAGTCGGCCATGCTGACGGGCCGCAATCGGGAGGCGGTCGAGTGGGCCGACGAGGCCCTGCGCCTGGCCGGCCTCGACGGCCTCGACGGCCTCGACGGCCTCGACGGCGACGCCGCGGGTCCCGGCACCGTCCTGTGGGCCGCGATCGCGGTCAACAAGGGCTCGGCGCTGAGCGGCATCGCGGGCCGGGAGGCGGAGGCCGAAGCCCTGCTCCTCGAAGGCCTCGACGGGGCCGAAGCGGTCCAAGACTTCCTGTCGGCGTTGCGGGCCATGAACAACCTGGCGCACGTCGTCTTTCGACGCTGGCCCGTCGAGCGCGCCGAGGAGTTGTTGAATCGGATGGGTCGACTCATCGAGCGCAGCGGCCGGGAGGATTGGCGACCGTCGTGGCACCTCCTGCGGGCCACCTTCTACGCCCACGTGGTCGGCGACCTGCCCGCCGCCCAGGCCGAGCTGTTTGACCTACTGGCGCCGTCCCAGCGCTCCTGGGCCCCCCTGGTCTCGGCCGAGCTGGCCATGGAGTCCGGCGATCGGGCGACGGCCGCCGAGCTCCTGGCCCGCCGCGACGTGGTCGTCGATCCCGACGGCAAGGAGGAGGAGCTGGTCGTCACCTACGGCCTCGGGGTGCGCTTGGCGGCCCTCGACCGAGACGAGCCCAGGATGCGCCAGCTCCTGCACTCCTTGGTCCACGCCTTCGAGGGATACCAGGGACACCACGAGAGCGGCTCGGGAGACCTGTGGTATCACGCCCTGGTGAGCGTGCTGCGGGCGGGGTTCCCGGCCGACGAAGTGGAGGCGTTGCGGGCCCAGGCCGCGCTGACAGGGC
>JAUTXM010000089.1 GCA_030838025.1 Acidimicrobiaceae bacterium | reverse complement strand
TACGGGTCCGGGTGGCGGGGGCGTTGCTCAACCGCGGTGTGCACCGGGCCTGGACCATCATCGTGGCCATCGGGGCGCTGGTCGTCGTGATCGCGGTCCTCCTTGCCGACCGGCTGGGTCAGTCGATCGTGGCCCCGATGAGCGAGCTGTTGTCGGTGACC
Source organism: Acidimicrobiaceae bacterium (assembly GCA_030838025.1). Taxonomy (GTDB): domain Bacteria; phylum Actinomycetota; class Acidimicrobiia; order Acidimicrobiales; family Palsa-688; genus JALYXV01. Next base: position 12,600 of record JAUTXM010000089.1, on the reverse strand, counting down.
CGGCTCCTGCAAAGCGGCGACCTGCAGGCCCGGGTGAAACCCGCCGGTCCCCCTGAGGTCGAGGAGGTCGGCATCGCGGTCAACGACCTGGCGGAGCGCATCGGCGACCTGCTGGTCGCCGAACGGGAGGCGGCGGCTGATCTCTCGCACCAGTTGCGGACCCCACTCACGGTGCTGCGCCTCGACGCCGAGGGGCTGGAGGCGCCCCAGGACCGTATCCGCATCGCCACCGACATCGACCGTCTCGAACAGGTCGTCACCCGGGTCATCGAGGAATCGCGGGACGGCTCGCGCCCCGAGTCCCGCCCCGGCCAGGGACGTTCCGACCTGGGCCGGGCGGTGCGCCACCGGCTGACGTTCTGGTCGGTCCTGGCCGAGGACCAGGGCCGCCGGGTCACCTCGAACATCCCCAACGGGTCACAGTCCATCGGTGTCTCCGCCCCCGACCTCGACGTCTGCATCGACGCCTTGATCAACAACGTGTTCACCCACACCCCGGCGGGCGCGCCGTTTTCCGTGGATGTGGTGTCGGCCTTCAACCGCCGCTGGACCCTGGTTGTCCAAGACGGCGGGCCGGGACTGCCCGGCGACTCCTTGCCCGGCCGGGGAACGAGCGGTGGGTCAGGGACGGGGCTCGGGCTCGACATCGTGCGGCGCACCGCGGAGGGCTCCGGGGGCTCGGTGTCCACCGGTCGAAGCCTCGACGGCGGGGCCCGCATCGAGGTCACGTTCGGCCCGCCCGGCGGCGCCTGATCGGGGCCGCAGGCACCGCGGGCGCTAGCGGCCCGGTGGGGGCGTCGTGGTCTTCTCGGACTCGAAGGGCTGGCCGAAGAAGCACACCGCGCTGACCGAGACGGTGCGCGCCGGGCTCACGAAGTTGACCTGGACGAAGAGGGTGCCACCGGGTGTCACCAGCGCCTGGTAGCCGTCGGCAGGAAGGGCGGCGATGAGGCGGATGCTGCTGGGACCGGTGCACCCCACCGCCACCACGCCGCCCGCGGTCGAGTAGGTGGCGGTACCACCCGCGAACGGCGGTGTGGTCGGCGGGTGGACCGGGGGTTTCGTGGTCGTCGTCGTGGCGCGCGGCGCGGTCGTGGTCGTCGCCTGGCCGACGGGCGGGGCGATGGTCACGACGGTCCGCTCGGGAGTCGTGGTAGCCGTGGCCACCCGGGGCGCCACGGTCGTGGCCGCTGGTGCGGCACGGGGCACGGCGGTGGTGGTCGTGTCGGTCGTGGTCGTCTCGCCCGATCCCGCCTGGAGGGCGACGACCACGTCCCGGTGGGCCACGACCGGAGCCGGGCGGTCCGTGACGTCGGCCGCCACGACCGAAACCGCCGCCCAGACGATGAGGGTGGCGGTGACGGTCAGGGCTAGCCAGATCCCCGCGGCGATAGAGCGGCGCACCAGTTCCAGGATGCCGGATGGCGATGGCGGCGGGCGCTAAGGACCCCCTAAATCCCTAGAAGGGCTGGAGTTGTCCCCGCATGACGCCCTTCGGGAACGGGGCGTTGTGGACGTTGGTGTAGTAGCCGCTCGGGTTGTCGATGATGTTCTGGATCAGCGTCTTGTCGGCGGTGGTGCACCCGGCGAAGGTGTTGGGACCGCCGATGAGCGGGAAGGGAATGACGACCGGTCCTGCCACGGTCGCATCGCCGACGTGGATGTGACCGGCGGTGATCGGCGAGGAGATGCCCGAGACCCGGATCACATAGCACACGGTTCCCGAGTTGGCGTTGAGGACGATCACGGTGGAACCGGAGGCGTTGGGATCGCCGGGGCCCGGTACCTCGTTGGCGCCGGTCATGGTCGAATGCAGGGTCGCCACGTGCCGGGTGTTGGTCGTCTGGACAAACGCGGCCGATCCGGCCAGGCCGACCGTGGATACGGCGAGGACCGCCATGAGAACGGGGAAGCGGCGAAGTAGGCGCATCATCTCTCCTTTCGGGACGGAGGTTTCCACCGCAGCCCTTTAGTAGCCCAAGGCGGCCGACTCTAGGTCGATGGCGTACAGCGGTGCCGCTCCGGCGGTGACAGCGGGAAGGAGCCCGGCGGTTTCGGGCAAGAGTTGCTGGCAGTAGAACTGGGCGGTCGCCACCTTGGCGGAAAGGAACTCGGCGTCGCCCGTCGTGGCGCTGGCGAGTTGGCGCTGCGCGGCCACGGCGGAGCGGGCCAGCAGCCAGCCCCCGGCGACCAGTCCGAACATTTCCAGGTACGGCGTGGCTCCCGCCAGGGCGTCATTCGCTGCGGTGCCCACCCGACCGAGCAGCCAGCCACTGGCCTCACGCAAGACCTCGACTGCGTTGCCCAGCCCGACGTGGATCGACTCCAACTCCGGCCCCACCCCGGCCAACTCCCCCACGAGGGCCTCCATGTCGCCGAGGAGGCTTTTCACCACCCCTCCTCCTCGAACCGGCAGCTTGCGCATCACCAGGTCGATGGCCTGGATACCGTTGGTGCCTTCATATATGGGGGCGATGCGACTGTCGCGGTAAAACTGGGCCACGCCGGTTTCCTCGACGTAACCCATGCCCCCGTGGATCTGGATGGCCGACGAGGTCACCGCCACCCCGACGTCGGTGCACCAGCCCTTGCAGACCGGCGTGAGCAGGTCGACCAGTTCCTGGCTGGCCTGGCGCTCGTCGGCGTCGGCGCCGTGGCGGGCCCGGTCCATGGCGGCCGCGTTGGTGTAGAGGAGGCAGCGCATGGCCTCGGTCTGGGCCTTCATGGTGAGCAGCATGCGCCGGACGTCGGGGTGCTCGACGATCGGAGAGCTCTCGGTGGCCGCCGCCCCGACGGCCCGGCCCTGGCGGCGCTGCTGGGCGTAGACGCGCGACGCCTGGTAGGCCCGTTCGGCGATGGCGAGGCCCTCGAGGCCCACCGAGAGCCGGGCCACGTTCATCATGTGGAACATGTACCGCATGCCTGCGTTGGCCTCGCCCACTAGGTAGCCGATAGCGCCGCCGTTGTCCCCGTAGGACATGACGCAGGTGGGGCTGGCGTGGATGCCGAGCTTGTGCTCGATGGAGACGCAGCGCACGTCGTTGCGCTCGCCGAGGGAGCCGTCGGCGTTGACCAGGTATTTGGGCACGATGAAACACGAGATGCCCTTGGTGCCGGGCGGGGCGCCGGGGACCCGGGCCAGCACCAGGTGGATGATGTTGTCGGCCAGGTCGTGCTCGCCGAAGGTGATGAAGATCTTCTGGCCCGTGATCCGCCAGGAGCCGTCGTGGCCGGCCGACGGCACCGCTTTGGTGCGCAGCGCCCCGACGTCGGAGCCGGCCTCCGGTTCGGTGAGGTTCATGGTCCCCGTCCAGGTGCCGGCAACCATGTTCTGCAGGTAGGTGGCCTGCTGCTGGGGCGTCCCGAAGCGGGTCAGCATGTCGATGGCACCCTGGTTGAGCAGCGGGCAGAGGGAGAAGGCCATGTTGGCCGAGGTCAGGATCTCCTGGATCACGACCGCCACGACCCAGGGGAAGCCGCCGCCGCCAAACGCCGGATCGAAGGGCACGGCACCCCAACCGGCCTCCACATAGGCCTGGTACGCCTGGCGAAAACCAGGAGGCGTCACGACGTTGCCCGCTTGGTCGAGGATGCTGCCGACCTGGTCGCCGATGCGGTTCAGGGGACCGAACACCTCGGCGAGGAAGCGGCCCGCCTCGTCGATGATCCCGAAACAGGTGTCGGGGTCGGCGTGCTTGTAGGCCTCGAGCTGGGCGAGACCGGGCAGGTCGACGACCTGCTCGAGCACGAACCGTATGTCGCGAAAGGGCGGGGCGTAGTCGGGCACGCACCAAGGTTACGGCGAGGTAACCGATCGGGATCGGGAAGATCAGGGCCCCCCGCCGGGTTGGTGCAGACATGGCTGACATCGCTGACGCATCGACTGACACCGTCGACTTCTGGTTCGATCCGCTGTGTCCCTGGGCTTGGATCGCCTCGCGCTGGTTGCTCGAGGTGCAAACCCAGCGCCCGATCGCGCCCAAGTGGCATGTCATGAGCCTCGCCTATCTAAACGAGGACAAGGACATCCCCGACGACTACCGCCAGATGTTGTCGACCGCCTGGGGGCCGGTGCGGGTGTGCATCGCCGCCGCCCAGAAGTACGGCGACGACGTGTTGGGTCCGCTGTACACCGCGATCGGCAACCGGTTCCACATCGAGAAGCTGCCCCGGGAGCGGGCGACCATCGAGGCGGCGCTCACCGAGGTGGGCCTCCCCCTGGAACTGGCCGACGCCATGGACGACAGCGGGTACGACGAAGCGGTGAAGGCATCGCATCATTCCGGCATGGATCAGGTGGGCTACGAGGTGGGGACGCCGGTGATCAGCGTCAACGGGGTGGCGTTCTTCGGCCCGGTGGTCACCCCGATCCCCCGGGGCGAGGCGGCGGTGAAGCTGTGGGATGGCGTCCTGCTGGTCGCCGGGACCGACGGGTTCTACGAGCTCAAGCGCACCCGGGACCGCCCGCCGATCTTTGACTGAGCGAGGCAACAATGGGCGAGCGAGGCTATAGGGTCACGCGGGCACCCTATTGATCTCAGGTTTCGATCTCACAGGGTATTGATCACAGGCAGTGGTCTCAGGTTTCGATCTCACGGTTCGACCTCGCAGTTCGATCTCACAGATTGGAGATGGTGATGGCTGAGCGCACCTCGTATGCCCCGGGGACCCCCTCCTGGGTCGACCTGGGCACCCCCGATCCGGCGGGAGCCGCGGCGTTTTACGGTGCCGTGTTCGGCTGGACCGCTGAAATGGACCCCCGCCCCGAGGCGGGCGGCTACGGGCTCTTTACGCTCGACGGCAAGCACGCCGCCGGCGTCGGGCCCCAGCAAAATCCCAACATGCCCCCGTTCTGGTCGGTGTACATCACGGTGGCCGATGCCGACGAAACCGCGTCCAAGGCCACGGCGGCGGGCGGAACCGTGGTCGCCGGTCCCATGGATGTGTTCGATGCGGGCCGGATGGCGGTCATCCAGGACCCGGTCGGCTCGTTCATCTCTATCTGGCAGCCCAACCAGATGATCGGTGCCCAAGTCGTCAATCAGCCGGGCACCTTCACCTGGAACGACCTGGGCACCAACGACCTGGCCAAGGCGGGCGAGTTCTACCAGGCCGTCTTTGGATGGGGCGTCGACCCCATGAGCGGGGAGACCGCCACCATCTGGACACTCGACGGCCAGCAGGTCTGCGGGGCCCACAAGGCGGCGGAGGGTGAGTTCCCGGCCTGGTCGGCGATGTTCCTGGTGGAGGACACCGACAAGTCGGCGGCCCAGGTCACCGAGCTCGGCGGCTCCATCCTCGTCCCCCCGAACGACATGGGTTGGGGCCGGGGGGCAGTCGTCGCCGACCCTCAGGGTGCGGTCTTCGGCATCGGAAGCCCCGCCTCCGTTCCCGACTGACGGCGCTCTACGCCCCGACGGCGGCGGCCACGACCGTCGCCCACAGGTGATAGCCGGCATCGTTCGGGTGGAAGTGGTCGGAGAAGAAGTACCGCTTCGGCGCACGCCGGAACGCCGCGCCGGTCCCCCCGGCTATGTCGACGTAGATGGCATGGCGGCGGCGGGCCAGGTTGCGGATGTCGGTCGCCAGCGCCCGGCCCCGCCACCCGGCCACCGCCCGCAACGGCTGGGCCAGGCGGGGCGTTCCCCCCATGTCCGGCACGCCGAGGAGCACGACCCGGACGACCGAGGCGGGTAGCCCGGCCACCAGGCGGCCGTAGTCGCGGCGGAAGCGCGATCGCGACGTCAGATGCGTGGCGTCGTTGGCCCCCACACTGACGAACACCTCGGTCGGCTGCAGCGCCGCCAGGCGCGGAAGTTGCAGGCGGACCACATCGGCCACTCGCGCCCCCGAGTGGGCGAGAACGGTCAGCCGGACCGGCCGCCCCAGCAGTTGGGCGACCTCTTGGGGCAGCGTGTGGCCAGGCTCCGAGGCCCCGATCCCCGCCGCGGTCGAGTCTCCCAACCACACCACGGCCGGCGCCGGGGGGCCGCCCGCCGGACCGACGCCGATCGCCAGGTCTTCGGGCTCTGGCGGCGGGGCCGGGGGGACGGGGCCTCGGGCCGCCAGCCACGCTTCGCTCCCGAGCAGCAGCGCGGACGCGACCAGCACCACGATCATCGCGAGCACGACACACACCGCGGGGCGGACGAACCTCCTCACCCGTGCTGGTCTGCCATTCCCCGCCATCGTCGCACACCGGCCGAGCGGGGCGAGACCGGGCGATCACGCCTGCGCCCGAGCGGTGGGCGCGCCGGACACCCGCACCGACGCCTGGCGTACCGACGCCTGGCGTACCTGCGCCTGGCGTACCTGCGCCTGGCGTACCTGCGCCCGCCTGGGCGTACATGCGCCCATCCGCACCGGCACCCGCCGCACCGGTGCGGATGCTCGGGGCGATGGCCCGGGCTACCCGGGCGGCGGTAGGGCCGCGTCGAGGGCGCGGGTCAAGTCGTCGACCGACTGGAAGCCCGCCAGGCGCCCCTTTTCCACCCCATCGACGAACAACACAAACGTCGGGACCGCCGACACGTCGAACGCCGCGGCATCCTCCGGCGACGCATCGACATCGGACTGCACCACGGTCAGCCGGTTGGCGTAACGCTTGAGGATCTTGACCAGCACCGGCTCCTCGAGGCGGCAGGTCGGGGCGCCCCGTTGGGCGAACTCCACCAGGACGGCCCGGTGCCCGGCGACCTGATCGGCCAGCCAGTTGGCGCCGGCGCCCGCCGGCTTGTGGGCGTAATGGAAACCCATCCCTACCAGTGATAGTCCGCGGTGGGCCGGTGTGGCGCTCGAAGCCGACGATAACCTCAGCGCGCCATGCACGCGTTCATCTTCCCCGGCCAAGGTTCACAGCGCCCGGGGATGGGCGAGGCCTGGCGCGACACCGAATCGTGGTCGCTGGTCAAGCGGCTGAGCGCCGTGACCGGCCGTGACATCGAGCGGTTGCTCGTGGACGCCGACGCGGCCGAGTTGAAGGTCACGGGCAACGCCCAGCTGGCCACGTTCACCTTGAGCCTGGTGATACTCGACGCCATGCGGGCCCGCGCCGATCCGCCGCCGGCTGCGGTCGCGGGCCACAGCCTCGGTGAGTACAGCGCCCTGGTGGCGGCGGGGGTGCTCGAGTCGTCGGAGGGTGCCCGGTTGGTGGCTGCTCGAGGCGCGGCCATGGAGTCGGCGGCGGCCACCCACCCCGGAACAATGGCCGCCGTGCTCGGCCTCGATCCCGAGGGCGTGGCCGCGGCGTGCCGGGGCGTGGACGGCGCCTGGGTGGCCAACGACAACGCCCCCGGCCAGATCGTCATCGCGGGGACGGCGGCGGGGGTCGAGGCGGCCGGCCTGCGGGCTCGTGAGCTCGGGGCCAAGCGGGTGGTCCCCCTCCCGGTGGGGGGCGCGTTCCACACCCCGCTCATGGGGCCGGCCCAGGAGGGACTCGACGTGGCCCTGGACGACGCGACTCTCGGCGATGGCTCCCTGGCCTGCGTGGCCAACGTCGATGCGGAGGTCCACACCGCGGCGGGCGAGTGGCGGCGCCTTCTGTCGACCCAGCTGACCGCGCCGGTTCGCTGGCGTCAGTCGCTCACCCGCCTGAGCGAACTCGGCGTCACCACCTTCGTGGAGCTCGGGCCGGGCACGGAGCTGTCGGGCATGGTGAAGCGCACCGTGGACGGCGCGATCCGCGCCAACGTGGCGGAACCGGACCATGTCAGTGCCCTGCCGGGCCTCGATTAGAGGCGTTGCGATGCTGGCCGCGGCTCCCGTTCATTCGCTGCCGTGGTACTTCGGCCTCACGGCGTTCGGGATCTGGGCGGCGGCCGCGTTCGGTTTCACGCTCCTCGTGCGACGCCGGATCAGGGCGCGGGCCGAGCGCCGCCGTGAAAGCCAGCGCACACGGCGCCCCCGCAGCCCCGCCGAGCCGGTCCGAGACGACCGTTCGCTGGGGTCCGGAGGCGATCTGGAACGTTGGTGACCCGCCGTGGGGTCGGCCGGCGAACACATCCCGACGTCCAGCGGTCAACTGACCGAGACTGGGTAGGCATTCGAGCAGGGCCACGACGCGGAGGTGTTTCATGATGCGCAAAGGGCACGGCTGGGCGGTCATCACGATGGCGGCGACCCTTGGACTGGTGGGCGCGGGCTGCGGGGGCGGCTCGAAGAGCGCCGGCCACCCCCTCGGTGACCAGGCCATCAAGGCCGTCGATGCGGTAGCCCGGGCCGGCACCTTCCAGAACCCCCTCGACGCTGCGCCCTCGCCGAATGGCAACATCGTCTACTTCACCGCCACCGGGCAGCACGGCCCCGCCCTCCTCCGGGTGCCCGCCGCCGGAGGCAGCGAGTCAACCGTCGCCGAGGGGGCGCCCCTGGCCAAGCCCACCGGCGTGGCGCTGGCAACCAACGGCGAGCGGATCTACGTGGCCGACCAGCAGGCGCAACCACTGGACGCGGTCGCCAGCGCCGCCACGTCGGGCGCCATCCTGACCGTCCCGACCGCGGGTACGCCGGTGACCCCGCACGTCCTACCCGGCACTCAGGGGCGCTCGCCCCGCGGGCTCGACGTCGTGAACTTGAGCGACGCCGACGTCATCTACTTCACCGGGATCGATCCGGCCAACGGGCCCCCCGGGTTGTTCCAGGTTTCGGCCGACGGCGGCACCGTGATCACCCTCGCCGAAGGGGCGCCGTTCGTGAATCCCGACTCGGTCGTGGTCACCTCACTCGGGGTGGCGTACGTCACCGACCAGGGTGCCGGTGCCGGCCAAGGCCAGGTCTTCCGGGTCACCGGCGGCACGGTCACCCCGGTCTTGAGCCACTTGCACCTCGGGTCGCCCGCCGGAGTGACCCTGGCCAACAACGACGCCACCCTCCTCGTCAGCTCGATCGACCCGGCCACCAACGCCGACCAGGTGCTCTTCTTGGACCTGGCCACGGGAAAGACGGCGGCCGCCACCAAGGTCGTCGGGGCCAACCAGAACAGCTCCGGTGGCCTCCACCGGGCCCATGGCGCAGCGGTGGCGGCCTGGTGCGACACCGCCGGCGCGGTCTACCGGATCCGTTTCCCATAGCCTCGCGGCATGGCTGAACCGACCGTCTACTTCAACCCGTCGTGCTCAAAATGCCGCACCGCCCAGGGCATCCTGGCCGACAAGGGCGTAGAGGCGACGTTCGTCCGCTACCTGGACACGCCGCCGACGATCGACGAGCTCCGCCACCTGATGGCGTTGCTCGGCATCGACGACCCCCGCGCCATGATGCGCACCGGGGAGTCGGTCTACCAGGAGCTGGAGCTGGGAAAAGCCTCGCCGGATGATCTACTGGCGGCGGTGGCGGCTCATCCCGTCTTGCTGGAGCGGCCCATCGTCGTGGTGGGCGAACGGGCAGTCATCGCCCGGCCGCCCGAGCGGCTGCTCGAGATCCTGTAGGAGCCGTCTGCTGCTTCTACCGCTCGTGTCGCCAGCCGGTCAGCCGGTCAGCCGGTCAGCCGGTCAGCAGAAGACGGTCGAGGTGTCGATCAGGCTCTTCCAGTCGCTGAGCTTGTCGCGGGCCTGGGCTGGGGTCAGGCGCAGCGTCGAGGCCTTGACCCGGTCGACGATCTGGCGTTGTTCCCAATACTCGTGGGCCGCTCCCATGAACAGCGGCTTGCGGAAGGCAACCAGGTCGTCGGGGGCGTCACCGAGGAATCCCCAGAGGATGTACGCCAGTTCCATGTCGAAGATCACCGGGGCCCGGCCGAACGAGGCGGCGCGCTTGGCCCCGGTGGCGAAGCAGCCCGCAACCGCGTCAGCCGCGTGCTCACCTTCGGTGAGCTGCACCTCGAAGCGCCGCGCCAGCTTCAGGCCATAGCCCAGGTCGGGTCCGGTCGAGCCGAACTTGGACCCGGTGGGCGGGACGGGATCGAGCGCCTCGCCGGGGCGGGTCGACCGCCAGCTTCGGGGCACGGGGAGCCGGTCGATGGGCCTGATCCGGTCGGGACCGGCGAGGGGGACATAGTCCGGTGCAGTCATCGCTCGGTCACGGCGTGGTCACACCCTCATCCTGGCCGTCGGCCGAGCCTTGCAGCAACCCGAACACGAGGGAATCTTCGAGGGCTTCCCACGACGCCTCGATGATGTTCTCGGATACCCCGATCGTGGTCCAGGTCCGCTCGCCGTCAGTCGAGTCGATGAGCACCCGGGTAACGGCTCCGGTGCCCTTGGCGGTATCGAGCACCCGCACCTTGTAGTCCGTCAGGTGGAGATGCGCCAGCTCCGGGTACTTCGAGCCGATCGCCTTGCGCAAGGCGGCGTCGAGGGCGTTGACAGGTCCGTTGCCCTCGGCGGTGGCCAACATTCGCTCGTCGGCGACATGGACCTTGATGGTGGCCTCGGTGAGGTACGACCCGTCCTCGCGCTGCTCGGTGATGACCCGGAACGACTCCAAGCGGAAAAACGTCTGTTTCCAGCCGGTGGCGGCGCGCATCAACAGCTCCAGCGAGCCGTCGGCCACCTCGAAGTGGTACCCGCGGTGTTCGAGTTCTTTCAGGTTGTCGAGCACTTCGGCCAGCCCCTCCCCGTCAAGGGAAAGGCCCAGCTGGCGGGCCTTCAGGTCGATCGTCGAGCGACCGGACATCTCCGAGACGACGAAGCGGGTGCCGTTGCCGACCGCATCGGGCGCCACGTGCTCGTAGGCTTGGGGGGCCCGGGCAATGGCGCTGGTGTGCAGTCCCGCCTTGTGGGCGAAGGCGCTCTGGCCGACGTAGGGCTGGTGGGGGTCGGGGGCGATGTTGACCAGCTCGGCGATGTGGTGGGCGACGGGAGTGATGCGCTCCAGGCGATCCCGGCCGATGGTGCGGATCCCCATCTTGAGGGTAAGGTTGGGAACGGTGGCGCACAGGTCGGCGTTGCCGGTGCGCTCGCCGTAGCCATTGATGCAGCCTTGGACCTGGGTGCAACCCTGGCGGACGGCGACGAGGGAGTTGGCCACCGCGCAGCCGGCGTCGTTGTGGAAGTGGCAGCCCAGCTCGATGCCCTGGTCGAGCGCGTCGCGGACCGCGCCCACGATGCGCTCGGCGTCGGCCGGCAGCGTCCCGCCGTTGGTGTCACAGAGGATGGCGACCTCGGCGCCCGCGCCGTGGGCGGCTCGCAGGATGTCGAGGCTGAAGCGGGCGTTGGATCGGTAGCCGTCGAAGAAGTGCTCGGCGTCGAGGAAGACTCGCCGGCCCTGGCCTCGCAGGTAGGCGACCGAGTCGGCCACCATGTCGATCGCCTCGGTGAGGGTGGTCCGCAGGGTCTCGGTCACGTGCCACTCGGCCGACTTGGCGACCAGGCACACGGCGCTCGTCTGGGCGTCGAGCAGGTTTCGTAGCACCGGGTCGTTGTCAGCCGCGGTACGCGCTTTCCTCGTGGACCCGAAGGCCACCAAGGTGGAGGTGTGGAGGTGCAGCTCCCCCGCCGCCGCCCGGCGGAAGAACTCCTCGTCCTTGGGATTGGCGCCCGGCCACCCGCCCTCGATGAACTGCACACCGAGATGGTCGAGCTGTTCGGCCACCCGCAGCTTGTCGTCCACCGTCAGCGACAGCCCCTCCTGCTGGCTCCCGTCTCGCAGGGTGGTGTCGTAGATGTCGACCGCCTCGGGCAGCTCGCGGATGACGGGGGCGACTGCTACATGGTCGTGATCACCCGACATGTTCGACCCAGTCCTTGTGGCGGTCCACCTTGCCCCGCACCGCGGCCTCGAACACCTCCTGGATCTTGCGGGTGATGGGCCCCGGTTCACCGGGCCCGACCGGGCGGTCGTCGACCGAGCGGATGGGGACGACCTCGGCCGCGGTGCCGCTCAGGAACGCCTCGTCGGCCGTGTACAGGTCGGAGCGCAAGATGTTGTCGACCGCCACCTCGTACCCCAAGTCGTGGGCGATGGCCGTGACCGAGTTCTGGGTAATGCCCTGGAGGGCACCGGCCTGCACGGGCGGGGTGACGAGGCGCCCGTGCTTGACGAGGAAGATGTTCTCGCCCGTGCACTCACTGACATAGCCCTGCGGGGAGAGCAGGATGGCCTCGTCATAGCCTGCCTTTAGCGCCTCCACCTTGGCCAGGCAGGAGTTGATGTACATGCCCGTGCCCTTGGCCGCGGGCGGGATGGCGTTGGGATCGTGGCGCTGCCACGAGCTGATCTTCATCCGCACCCCGTGCTTGATGCCGTCGGCGCCCAGGTAGGTGCCCCACGGCCACACCGCGATCGAGACCTTGACCGCGCAGTTCAGCGGGTTCAAGCCCATCTCGCCATAGCCCAGGTAGACGATGGGCCGGATGTAGCACTCGGGCAGCCCGTTGACCCGAACCGTGTCCTTGACCGCCTCGACCAGCTGATCGATCGAGAAGGGAATCTCGATCATGAAGATCTTGGCCGAGTCGAACAACCGCACGATGTGGTCCGTCAGCCGGAACACCGCGGGACCGTTGTCCGTGGCGTAGGCGCGGATCCCTTCGAATACACCGAGGCCGTAGTGCAGGGTGTGGGTGAGAATGTGGATCTTGGCGTCGTCCCAGTTGACGAGTTCGCCGTCCATCCACACCTTCTCGGATTTGGTAATCGGCATCTCCTACACCCTTTCTGCGATGG
>JAUTXM010000084.1 GCA_030838025.1 Acidimicrobiaceae bacterium | reverse complement strand
TTCGCCTGTCGGTGGGCCAGACGCAGAAGCTGCGCACCAGCGCGGACGACATCACCCGCGGCTTGGCGGAGTACTGGAACGGGTACGCCGACCCGACGTTTCCTCTCTCGACCCCGCTGGCGGCGGGGGGCTGGACGACGCAGCGCAACGAGAACACGCGCCAAGATGTGGCGAAGAAGGCCCGCGAACAGCAGACGGAGCGCTTCTCCGCGTCCGCGGGACCGTACCGGTACGGCACCGCCTACCGGACCCGGTCCGGTGACGCCTTGCTGTTCATCTCCCTGGTGGAGCACATCGCAGTGTCGGTCGTACCACCAATGTCCTTCTCGACCGCCATGACATACCGCGGGCGTCAGGTCCTCCCATTGTCCGTCACCCAGGGGGCACACGAAATGTTCGTCGACGTCCTCTACACGATCGCCGTCGTCGAACCTCCAGCCGGTCGACCCGTTCGTCTCATCGCCGGCTATTCAGGACCGATCGGGGCGGCACGCGTCGGCTGATCCGAGGTGTCGAGGCGACGGGCCGGGCTGCTTGCGGTACCCACACCGGCGGGCCATGATCGCAGTGTCCGTCCCCACGCGCCGGCTGGCTCGTTCGCCATGAGCCCGACTCAGTACCCATGAATCTCAAAATCTCTGCAGCGCCCCCACCAACCAGCCCAGGCCCGGAGTGACACACCATCGCTGACGCCGCGCTGGCAGCCCGGGTCCTGCTTGCCGCAGTGTTCGCGGTGGCGGGACTCGCCAAGCTCATGGACCGCGAAGCCGTCCGTCAGGCAGCCCGCGCCTTCGGCGTGCCAGGGCCGCTCGTCGCTCCGATCGCTGCCGCCCTGCCATTCGCCGAATTGGGTGTCGCCGTCGCACTCGTCATCGCCGCCAGTGCGGTCGCCGGTGCCATCGCCGCCTTGGTGTTGCTCGGCCTGTTCGGCACCGGCATCACTGTGAGCCTGGCCCGGGGCCGCCAGCCCGATTGCCGGTGCTTCGGCCAGGTCCACTCGGCGCCGGTCGGCTGGAAGACGCTGATCCGCAACGTCGGATTTGCCGCCGCGGCCTTCGTCGTCGTGGCGGCGGGCCCGGGGTCGAGCCTGAGCGACTGGTCGTCGAGCTTGAGCGGAACCGAATTGCTCGCGCTCGGCATCGCCATCGCCCTCATCGTGGGCTTCGTGATCGAAGGATCGCTGCTGCTCGAAAAGTGGCGCCGGAACGGCGGTCCATCGGGCCGCGCCCCTCGCAGAAAACACTCAGTCTGACCACTTGTTTTGGTTTGGGCCTGGGCAGACCTGGGAATAATCCCCAACTTGGCAGGCTAAGTCCCCTTCTTTTCCCCATAGTTATCCACAGGTGGGGAAAAACCTCGCAGGATCAGGGGCGGGTCAAGACCGAGAAGCAGCGGTCGCTGAGCTGACCGAAGGCGTACGCCGGGTAGTAGCCGAACGCCATGGTCCGGCATCGTTCGCTCCAGGCCAGCGCTTCGGCTGTGGAAATGCGGTGGCTGACCTGGAGGATGCCGCCCTCGAACACCCGATACTCGGCCCAGGTCCCGGGGAAGTCCTTGACGCAGGCCACCTCGACCCACGGGACGCCGCCCGTCTCGGGGAAATAGCGCACCCGGTTGCGATGGGTGTGGCCGGCGAAGTACCCGACGAGCGCAGGGCGGCGGGCGAACACCTGGACCAACTCCTCGGAATCGTCGGGGTGCAGTCCAAAGTACGTGTCCGGTCGGGCCCGTGACCCCGGCTGCCAGCAGTGGTGATGGCCGAAGACCAGAACTGGCCGGTCGGCGCGGGCGCCGACCTGGTCCAGCCACTCCAGCTGCCAGGAGTCAAGCCGGCCGCTGGGCAGGCCCGCGACCGCCGTGTCGACCATCGCCAGCGTCACGCCCGGCAGCGGAACCTCGCGAGGACCGGCGGTCTCGAAACCGGCGTCGTGGTTGCCCCGCACCCACCACAACCGGGCGCCGAACGCGCCCTCGTACAGGTCGATGAAGTCGTCCATTTCCTCCCGCCGGCTGGCGTCGGTCAGGTCGCCCTTGGCGATCACCGCGTCAGGCTCGAGCGCCGCCATCTCCGCCACGGCGCCGCGGTTCATCACGTCGGGGTAGGGGTCTTCGCCTGCTTCACTGCACAGGACCGGGCCGATGTCGAGGCCCGGGATGTCAAGGCGACCGCATTCGGTCTCACCGAAGTGGAGGTCGTTGACGGTGGTGATCGTCGCCAGGCGTTCACCTGGCGGTCGGGGCAGGGTGCGGAACTCGATGCCCTTATGGGCATAGGCGGTGTCGGGATTGAGGGCGGTCAGCGAAGTGCGCTCGGGCCCGTCAAAGAAGACGGCCTCGTCGTCGGCGACGGTCGTCAGCTCCAACGCCACGTTTTCCCCACCCTCTCTGCTTACCGCAGCCAGGGCCGCTCCCGGCGGGCAGGCGAGGGGCGGGTCCACCATCTCCCTGAGAACCGCCAGCGGTTGGAGAGCTCTTCGGTGGGTGCCGGATCGGGCGCCGGGCGGGGCCAGAGCAGTTCGACCGCGACCATGATGGCGGCCATTTCCTCGTCGCTCGGGTCGGTCACAGGGGGACGTTGCCGTGCTTGCGGCGGGGTTGTTCCTCCCGTTTGGTGCGCAGGAGGTCGAGGCTGCGGGCCAGGACCGCCCGGGTGTCGGCGGGGTCGATCACGTCGTCGATGTAGCCCCGCTCGGCCGCCAGGTAGGGGTTGGCGTAGCGCTCGGTGTATTCCTCGGCCAGCTCGTGACGGCGCGCCGCGGGGTCGGCGGCCTCGGCCAGCTCACGGCGGTACAGGATCTCGACCGCTCCCTCGGGACCCATGACGGCGAGCTCGGCCGACGGCCAGGCATAGGCCAGGTCGGCGCCGATGGACTTGGAGTTCATGACGACATAGGCGCCGCCGTACGCCTTGCGGGTGATGACCTGGATGCGGGGCACCGTCGACTCGCAGTAGGCGTAGAGGAGTTTGGCGCCGTGGCGGATGATGCCGCCGTACTCCTGGTCGGTGCCGGGCATGAACCCGGGCACATCGACGAAGGTCACGAGGGGGATGTTGAAGCTGTCGCAGGTGCGGACGAAGCGGGCGCCCTTCTCCGAGCTGTCGATGTCGAGGACGCCCGCGAGGACTTGGGGTTGGTTGCCGACGATACCGACCACCCGGCCTGCGATGCGGGAGAACCCGCACAGGAGGTTGGCGCCCCAGTAGGGGAAGTACTCGAAGAAGCTGCCGTTGTCGACGAC
>JAUTXM010000026.1 GCA_030838025.1 Acidimicrobiaceae bacterium | reverse complement strand
AGGTCCGGCGGCGGCGGCTCCAAGGCGTCGGCGACCGAAGACGACCTGAAGCCTCCGTTACCGACAGGGCCGAACTCGTCCACCGGAGTAAACGCGAGGTCGACCTCGAGCCAGTCCCCAGCCCCGCAATGTTCGTAAACCGAAACACTGTCCGCCATCCCGAAAAAGAGATCGATGTCGGACCACCGGTCCTCGGCGTCGCGAGCAGTTGAACCAGGGATGCGGCGCCGACGATCCGCTCGTCCTCGCGCGCTCGTCCAAGCGACTGGGTGCGCATCCCCGGACCCAGAAGCGCGAACTCAGTTTGCAAATTTGCTAGCTGAGGGGAAATTCGGCGAGCCGGGCACGAAGCCCCGACCGGCCGGGTAGGGCGATCCCACGCCCCTGCGTTGTCACCGCCTCAAGCTCATCGGGTACCCGACCACCGTGCCCTTCGAGCCGAAGCCTGCGCTGCCGTCGGCCCGTCACGGCGGCCCGTACCGGCCCACGCGTGGAGTCGGTTGGCAGTTTGGCGGACTTTGTCAGTTTTGCCGTCACAAGTCCGGGAGAACTGCCAGAGTCGGGAGAACTGCCAACCGATCAGAGCGCGTCCCGGTCGATACAGTCCGAAATGGAAAGCATGAACGTACGAATCCAACCCCGGCCGGGGCGAAATACCGCGGCACGCGTTGGTCGGCGCGACTCGAAGCAGTTGAGCACCGTGCATGAGATTCGGCGGTACGGGGAATCCTGTTGGGGACCGAAAGAGGGCTCGGTGCCGCCGATCAACCTGAGCAACGACCAGCACAGTGGCTCCGCCAGGCCAGGGACCGAGCCGGGCCGCACGATACCGACTGCCCAAGCGAGTACCAGCCCCGACGGGGCCGCACCGGGTCCTCATGATGATGTGATGTCGAGCGTCGATGGGGGACCCCGCAGCGTCGCGCCTGCCCGTGTCACCATGCGCGAGTTGCGCCGGGCACGCAACCTGCGACGTTTGGTACTTGTTTTTCTGGCGGCATTCCTGGTGCTCGGCGCTCTGAACTTTTTCGGAGGCCGAAGGGCACACGCCGAGGCGACCGGGGACGGCTATCAGTTGCAGGTGAGCTATCCCATGACAGGCCGGCCCGGGATCGGTGCGCCGATCCAGATCCAGGTTCAACACTCAGGCGGTTTCACCGACCCGATCACCTTGGCCATGTCCAGCGACTATCTCGACCTGTTCTCCGTGCAATCAATCGATCCGCAACCGTCACAGGAGACGACGACACAAAACACGGTCATCTGGCAATTCGACCAGCCTCCGGGCGACACGTTGACGATCTCGTTCGACAGCCAGTTCCAAGCTGAAGAACACCCGGGAACCCATGCCGCAGCGGTGTCGATACTCCGCGACGGTCAACCATCGGCGCAGGTAAGACTGCGAACCTGGGAGGCGCCGTAGTGGAGATCATCGTCCGGGCCGCAGCGGTCTTCTTCTTCGTTTGGCTGATTACCCGCTCAATCGGCAAGCGTCAACTCTCTGAGCTCAGTGCATTCCAGCTTGTTCTACTCGTCACCATCGGAGACTTGGTGCAGCAGGGAGTAACCCAGGACGACCGCTCGGTGACAGGCGCGTTCCTTGCCGTCGGCACGATCGCGTCCTTGGTGGCTCTATCTTCGGCCGCGGCCTACTTCTGGCCGAAGTCTCGACGTGTGATCGAAGGCCTGCCAGTCATCGTGGTCCGAGACGGCCATGTAATCGACGAAGCGCTTCGCATGGAACGGATGCCGGTCGACGAACTTTTGGAGGAGGCCCGCCGAGGGGGGATCGAGGACCTGCGGAAGGTACACCTCGCGATCCTCGAGACCGACGGCAAGGTTTCCTTCATCCAGGCCGCTGAGGGCGACAGCGGGGAACACGCGGCCGACAAAGGTCAGAGCGCCAGCTGATCGACCACATCCTGCGACCTGCTCCGACAGCGTCGCGTTGGACCGACCGCCCGCAAAACGCCAACCTCAGCCTCTGCTGGCGTGTTGGCGGCGGACGGTCGGCCTTGATCTAGTCGATCTGGGGTGTCCGTTCACCTTTTGTCATCTGGGGTACAGGGATACCGTGGGCACCGAAGCCGACTCCCACGGTGAAACACCGCATCAGCGCCGTGACCGAGAACTGGGCGAGCTGCTCCAGGAGTTGCGGGTCGTCCTGCCCGGCGTCCAGGTGCTGTTCGCCTTCCTGCTCGTGCTGCCGTTCCAGAGTCATTTCGACCGACTGACAGCGCCGGGTCGGACCGTCTACAGCGCCACCTTGCTGGCGTCGGCGGTCGCGACCGTTCTGCTTATCGCGCCGGCTGCGGTTCATCGATTCAACTTCCGCGGACACGACAAAGAATGGATCATTCAGACAGCGCAGCGATGCGTGCTGGCAGGAACCTTCGTGTTAGCGGCCGCGATCGTGGGCGCGATATTCGTCGCCGCGTCGGCGCTCTATCACGACGCTTGGGCTACAGTATTGGCGAGCGGGTTGGGAGGGCTCGTGACCTGGATGTGGTTCATCCTGCCGCTGCGCGGCCCTCGCTATCCAGATCATCAGAAGTTGCCCTCAAAGTAGAGGCTATACCCGTCGATCTCCCGTGCGGGAGCGTGGCGCCGCGATAACGATGCCTGGCAATGTGTTCCTGCCAAAGAACACGACCGGACTTTCCCGTGACTCGGTTGTGAATGTGACCGTCCTGGCTACCCTAAATAAGAGCGACCTTGCCGATAGGGCCGGGAACGTACCGGTCGCGCTCATGCGAGAGGTGGATCGAGGATTGCGTCGATCCCTCGATCTTTAGATCGAACGAGGTGCAAGTTCAACCGGCCGGGTTCGGCACGACTTCAGCGCGAAGTAATCTGGTTCTCTTCAAGAACGTGTTCGGATGCAGCTGGGTTGGACTGTCAGCGTAGGTCGAGCACGAGTTTCAGGGCTTCGTCCACTCCCCAGGCTTCTTCCGGGGTGAGATGTCCCACGAGATCCCCAAGGCTTCTGACGTCGACCGCGCCGAGTTGTTCGACGAGCACCCTTGTGTCTTCTCCGGCGACCTCGACCTGCGGACGGAATGACGCCGCTCGAGCGCTGCGCGACGTCGGGGCGATGAGGACCACGGAGCGTGGAAGGAGCGCGTCGGCCTGCACGACGACGCCGTAGCGCGGTCCTTGCTGCTCATGACCGCTTCCCCTGGGTACGGGCAACCGATAGATCTCAGTGCGGCGCACGTAGCGACTCCATCAGTTCTGCCACGGCCAACATTTCTGAGCGATCGAAAGCGTCGGCCTCCAGCGCGGCCACCTCGGCAACGAGATGGTCTCGATCCTGAAGCGTCTGGGCGGCTTTGACGAGCGCCGATCGGATTGCCTCCGAGCGGGTCAAGCCCGTTGCCTCCAAGATTCGCAGCGCCTGCTCAGCCTCATCATCCAGTCGAACGGAGATCGCTTGTGCCATCGCCGCCCTAGTGTATCACGATCCGTCATACCCACGCTCGGTCCGAGGCTCAGGATGGTCAAAAAACGCCCCTTCGGCACGAGCGCTGCGCCCGGTAATGCTCAGGTCGCCGTAAGCGTGGGCGCCAGCCCCCACATCGGCGGCGACCGACATCGGGACCGGACCTGCGCCCAGGGGTCTCGCTTTTCGACCTCGCTGGGGTTGTTATCTTAGCTTCCGGTCCGTCCCTGGACCGGTAGAGCCGCCGATCCCAGTACCACCACGCGCTACGACCGCGGTCGGGGATCGCTCGACCGCCATGCGACCTACGTGGCAGCCTTCCTGGCCGGCGCCTCCCGGTGACCCTATGCCGAGGCGGGCGTTACCGAGCACCGGTAAGGCTCGTCCTCGCCGGCTATCGAGCGGTCGCTGGATCGGCGCACCTGGATGTTTCGTGACCCGCCAGCGCCTGTTCTCGGCGGCACGGTTCGCTCTCAGCGGCTGGACGGGCAGAGCGTCGGCAGCCCGGCGTTCTCTTCGGCGAACCCGACGTGGGTGCAGAAAGGGGCTTGGGGCGGCATCGTCTGGCTCGCTCGGGACTCGATGCGTCGGCGCAAATAGATGGGGGCCGGGCAGCCAACTGAATTTTGCCCTCTGGCGAAACGGACAGAATGTCCGGACCGTCGGGATGGCGGTTCGATCCCCCGAAGGTGGCACAGTGACTACCAGGGAAATGGTCATGTCGGGCTATAGCCACTGGTGTGCCGCGAAGCGCATTATCAGATTCGATGCCCGCAATGACCTGGGTCCGCCGGCACAAGTCGCCGCAACCGTCGCACCAGCTGGCCCGGCCTCGACACGACCCAGCGGAGTTCCACGCCCCGCATCCCGGTTGCCCGAACCCGCTGCCTCAGTACCCGCCGACTCAGTACGCGCCGCCACAGTATGGGTACATTTCGCAACCTGCCTCTCCGCCTCCAACCGGGCGAGTCATCTCTTTGGCGGTCGTTTCGATGATTCTTGGTATCTCGGCGGTGCCAGCCACAATGACCCTGCTTAGCAACTTCCGAATCATCCCCCCACTCGTGTTTTGGGGGCTGATCCCCGCCATTCCGATCCTCGCACTGCTGTGCGGAATGGTCAGCTTATTCAAACTGGGGCGCTCGCCCGGGCGTCGGTCCCTTCGAGCGATGGCGATTGTAGGCATTGTCGGGTTCACCCTGGATGTCGCCTTTGCCGGTCTTATTCTGATTCTGGCCGTCTCACTGAAGGCGGCCTTGAACTCAGGCATCATAAGAATGTAGGTGCGGGTGCGCCGGACCCCTGCTGCGTCACGCGTCCGGGACATCCTGTCGAAGAGGCACGATCAACGTCTCTAGGCACGTGAGTTCGGCACAACGGCAGCGCGAGATGACTACTCCAGCGAAAGGAGTTCAACGTTGTAGTCAGAGAGACGTCTGTCGATGCTGACGAGGGTAAGTCCTTCGATCCGGGATTGAGCGATGAGCATCCGGTCGAATGGGTCGCTGTGATGGCGGGGGAGCTGGCCTGCCGCCAGGGCATGACGGGTGGTGATTGCGATGCTCTCGAAGTCATTGGCTTCCAACGCATCTAGCAGATCATCGGGGGCTTCAAGTTGCCCCGCTGCCTTTTTAATGGCGATCTCCCATGCGGTTGCGGCGGAGACCACCACGGTGGTGTCGGCGTCGGAGATCACCTCGGCGGCGCGCCGTGGTAGCGCGGGATCGGCGGCGAGCCACCACAGCAGGATGTGGGTGTCAAGCAGCACCCTCATGGCAGTTCACCGCGGAACGCTGCAGCCAGGTCGTCGGGGAGCTCATCGAAGTTGATATGGAAACGGACCTTCTCAGCCCAGTATCCGGGCTGGCGCGGTGAGCGGTGGCGGGGCGGAACGATACGTGCGACGACGTGGCCGGCCCGAGCGATCTCGACCTCGTCGGTCTCACCGGACTCAACCGCGGCCACGAGGCGTGAGAGATTGGACTTGGCCTCGTGCATGTTGACGCGCACACGCCGACCTTAGCTAGTCTAGCTAGCCGCCAGCGGTTCGACGTAGAGACCGTCTACTTCGGCACCAGAGGCGAGCTCGGTATCGCTCGGCCTGGCTTGCGCGAACCCGGCCGCCGCAACCTATGGTCGGCACCTATCTGAGAGGACACCAGATGTCAAGCGTTCGGGTCCACAACTTCTCGGTTTCGCTCGACGGTTTCGGCACGGGCGAGGGCCAGAGTCTCGAAGCACCCTTCGGACACGCCGGTACCAGGCTCCATGAATGGTTCTTCCCCACCCGCAGCTTCCAGGAGATGCAGGGCAAGCCCGGAGGGAGCACCGGTGTGGACGACGCCTTCGCCAGCACTTGGGGCCCGGGCATCGGGGCCGAGATCATGGGGCGCAACAAGTTCGGGCCCCAGCGCGGCCCGTGGGACGACGAAGAGTGGAAGGGCTGGTGGGGCGACGACCCGCCCTTCCATACCCCCGTGTTCATCCTCACCCACCATCCCAGGCCCACCATCGAGATGAATGGCGGGACAACGTTCCACTTCATCGACGCCAGCCCCGCCGAGGCCCTGGAGGCCGCCCGGGAGGCGGCGGGCGGCCTAGACGTCCGAATCGGCGGAGGACCGTCGACAATCCGCCAATTCCTCGCGGCCGACCTGATCGACCACATGCACATCGCGATCGTGCCCGTCGTTCTCGCACGCGGGGAACGCCTGTGGGACGGGTTGCAGCAACTCGAGGAGCGCTTCAACGTTGAGGGGGTCAGCTCGCCCAGCGGCGTCACCCATCTCACGCTCACGCGCCGATAAATCACACGGGATCGGTCTCGCAGCCAGCGTTCAGGGCGCAGGTCCGAGCGGTGCGGGAACGTGGTTATGGGACGGTTCGACGAGGGGTGTTTGGCGAGGTTTCCTTACATATCGGGCGAAGTAAGGAGGACTGGAAGTGGACGCCGCCGCCAAGATGACGTCGAAGGGCCAGGTCACCGTGCCCAGGGTCGTCCGGGACGACAACGAAGGAGACGATGATGGAACAGCATGACATCGACGCCGAACTGAACACGCCCGGTGCGCGGGAGCTGCTGTCGGCCACCTCAGCCGCCCACCTCGCCTACATCGGGACCGACGCGACACCGCGAGTGATCCCGGTGGGGTTCTGGTGGACCGGCCAGCAGTTTGTGATCTCGACGGCCACCACCTCGCCGAAGGTCGCGGCGCTGTCGGCCCGTCCGGACGTCGCGCTGGCCATCGACACCGGCGATTCGCCCGGCGCGGCGCGAGCGCTATCGGTGCGCGGTCGGGCGGATGTCGGGATCGTGGACGGGGTGGTCAACGAATACCTGATGGCCGCACGCAAGAGCATGGACACCGAAGCGGCCGCGGCCTTCGAGGAGAACTGCCGGAAGATGTACGGGCAGATGGCCCGGATCGCGATTACTCCGTCCTGGGTGCGCTTCTACGACTTCGGTGCCGGCCGGATGCCGCGATTCCTCATGGATCTGGCCGACCAGGCGCAGAACTGAGCGGAGGAGGAACTCATAGCGCACCCGACGTTCGGTGGCAGTCTGCCGGGATATAGGGTGAGTAGGAGAGGTTTATGGGGGCGCGGTGTCGCGCGAACGCCGCCTCGGGCGCGGCCTCGATCGTCGTGGACGCGGTAACGCGCCCGGTTTCCATAACACTGAGACGGAGCGCCGGGCGGGAACTCATCGCACGCACCCCACAATCGCCGGCCAGCGATCGAACCTGTGGCGCTATCCGGGCAACCGCACATGGCCAGCTACGCCCCGACAAGGACGCGATCGTGCGGCAGCGCGCCTCTCGCCAACCGTGACGCCATTCCGCGTGATCGAGCAGGCGGCGACGCAGGCCCATGGCACGGGCCCCGGCCCTTCCGCGTCACCACCCTTGCCTTTGGGTACCCCGTGGCCGGCCCTATCAGGGCAAGCAGGAACCCGACTACCCCGGACGGGATGGCTTCCACTTCGCGGAAACGCGATGACTCTGCCGGCCGGTACACGTCTGATGGACGACACGACCCGAGCAGTGTCGCCGGACTACCAGACGGGAGACGCAATGGACATCATCAACTTGGGTGCGACCGACGGGCTGCCCCCGGTGAGCTGGGAGAACGTCGTGGCCAAGCTCGAAGCCGGATCGCGCCCGGCGCCAGACGCCCACAACGCTCGCACGACGTGGCTCTCGACGGTGAATGACGACGGGAGCCCCCACGTGACTGCGGTCGGTGCGCTCTGGTTGGACGGAGCCTTCTGGTTCCAGACGGGATCGAGAACCCGGAAGGGCCGCAACGTCGCCCGTGACCGGCGGTGCTCGATCGCGGTGTCGATCCGCGATGCAGACGTCGTCGCCGAGGGTGAGGCAGCGCGAGAGACCGACCGGGTCACACTGACGCGCCTTGCCGAGGCCTGGGCGGACCAGGGGTGGCCCGCCGAAGTGGATGAGACCGGGGCCGGTATCACCGCTCCGTTCAACGCCCCGTCGCAGGGACCACCGCCGTGGAACGTCTATCGCATCACGCCACACTCGGTGACCGTGGTACTGGGCACCGAGCCGGGCGGGCTGACTCGCTTCAGGTTCTAACCTCAGCCCAGCGAGGGCAGCCCGTCCGGCCTCGCCCATCGATGACTTCCTCGAATCGGGGCTCGGCTCGTCCAGGCCCTCTTTCGGCCCTAGACCAGAGCGCACAAATAGCGGCCCGGAGCGGGCGTTAGGTGGCACCGGTGAGGGTCGTCGTGTCGTCGCCTACGGGGAAGCATGGGTGACGACCCGCGAATCGGTGCCGCGCTGTGTTCGGTGGCGAACGCTCATAGCGACGAGCTCGACGCCGAGCGATGGTGACGATTCACACACTGCCGGCGACACCCCCGACCGTTGGGACGACGACGTCAGGGCGTTCGGTCGCCGCGGTGGCAAGACAAGTTGGTGCTGGTGCCAACGCTTCATGGATCCGCCCGCCGGAGCTCCGACCGACAACCGCGCTGCGTTGCACCAGGAGATCGAATCTGCTTCGGTGCCTCCGGGGGTCCTGGCCTACGTCGATGCCACGCCGCGGGGTGGGCGCGAGTCATAGCCTCGCGTCGCGGTACCGCTGGTCAATCGCAACGTGCGCTGCGTCGCGAGCCTTTTTCGGCCGGCGGCGTGAGCGGTTTTTCGCAAACGGGCAGGTCAGAGCCTGTATCGCAAGGTTCGGTTGCTGACCGCTGATGACCCTTGGAGACCGTTCCGTGCCCGTAGTACGCGCACGCGGCGGGCGCGCGGCGGGCACGGCCCCTAGCCCGAGATCGCCGCCACCGGGGAAGCCAAGAATCGACCCAACGGCTCGTCCCCCCGTCGAGGCATATCTGCCAGTGATGCACGGCCTCTCTCCGCCGGCGAAACACACACCTGCAGACAGTCGAAGGGGCGGCGGGTGTGCGGAACGGACTCGACTTGGCTAGACCGAATGGATCTCGAGCGCCACCCCGGAGGCATCGGCGATCAGGCGCATGTGGGTCGGGTTCGAGGTCACGACGGCATGCAGTCGGCGGACAGCCCCCTCGACCACCGACACGTCGACGACATCGTCGTGGCCGGAACGGGCCGCCAGCGTGCCAGTCGCCCGGGCCTGGGCTTTGGACAGATCCTCGACGTAGCAGCCCTTCAGGAATCTCGACAACGTCGCCTGGGGGCCGCCTCGCCATCCCTCAGCCAGAACTCCCGCCGGAACCACGGGTGGTACGCCCCGTTGGAGCGCGGCCCGGTGAAGTGACCACACCAGCCGGTCGTCGCGCTCGGCCGCGACCAGCGCCCCGGTGTCGTAGGTCAGGCCCAGGGAGCTCAAGCGCTGCGGGACTGACGGTTCTTCGGCCCGTGGAGGAGCCGGTCGAGAAGCGCCTCGCCCGCCGCACGTTCCTCGCCCGTCAGAGTCCCAGCCTCGGCCTCCCACTCGGCCACGCCCTGGAGCCCCTCCCGGACCCGGAGACGTCGATCGGCGGCCTCCGACAGCCAGGCGCTGAACGACACACCATCGGCGGCCGCGGCGGCATCAGCAGCCGCGGCCACTTCGGCATCAAGGGAAACGGATCGTTTCACCACACTCATGGCCTTATGGTAGCACCATCGGTACTACCAGACGTCCTTGCCGCTACGGGCTTCGTTGATGCACCCGACCGTGCGGCGCCTGGCCCCACCTCGACGACCTTCGGGTTGTGCCCCTCGTACCAGACGACGCAGTACGTCGAAAACCTTCCGGGGGCGGTCGTCGACCACACGCGCTCCG
>JAUTXM010000004.1 GCA_030838025.1 Acidimicrobiaceae bacterium | reverse complement strand
CGCTTCCAAGGCGTACCGGCCGCCGTTTGCTCCACCTGCAGCAGCGTCGCGTCCTTGCCGACCGCGAATACCTCGAGTTTGGCTCCGACGCGAACCGCGGACACTCCGCCGCTCGCCGACAGCGTTCCGGCCGGCATCACCGACACCGACGTCCACCCGGTGCTGCCCGACGAGAACTGTCGCAGCGCCCCGTCGGGTCCCGCTCCGAAGACCGCCACGCCAACTGCATCCCACACGACGCCCGGCGCGCCCGAGATAGCGGCATCTGGTCGGATCGGGTAACGCTGCCACGACGCGGCCCCCGCAGCCCGCTCCACCTGGAGCAGGGTGCCCGCCGGACCCGCCGCCGCACCCGCACCCGCCGGACCCACCGCCGCCCCCGCGCCCGGACTCGTCGCCGCACCCGCACCTGGACCCGCCGCCGCACCCGGGCTCGCCGGCAACACACCGCCCACCACGGGCGAAGGCGCCGAGGCCGACACGCACCCCGTCCCGTCGCTATAGCCGGCGTGGGCTCCCCAGGCGATCCCCTTCCACGTCGAGAGCCCCCATGCCTGGGGGTAGGCAAGGAGCGTCGCATCGTGGCACGCCTTCAACGGCCCCGGATCGCGCGACCCGGTCCCGAAGCGCCCCGACGAACTCGCCTCGAAATGGACATGAGACGTGCTCGTCGTTCCTGACGTGCCCACCTTGCCGATCACGGTGTTCGTGTCGACCCAAGTTCCCGCCCCACTCACGAGGACCTGGCTCATGTGGGCGTACAGGCTCTTGACGTTGCCCCCATGGTCCACGACGACCACATTTCCGTAGCCCGAGTAGCCGGATTGACCCGTAACGTTTCTCGCCAGTCCAGCGCCGGCCGGGAAAATGCTGGTTCCGGTGGAGGCGATCAGATCGAGCGCCCAGTAATGGTGGTGACCGCTACACTCGTAGCCGCCTTGCATCCCGTACGAGAGGTAGGTGCACCCGACCTTGATCTCCGCTCCGTCCACGTCCCGGTGCAAAGGGAACCATTCGGGGGGGCTGTAGTGACCGGTCGCGGCCCGCCCCGGCACCGCCTGGTAGACCGCAAGGGCGGCAAACACCACGCACAGCACGCCGAGTATCGATAAGCGACGTAAACCAACCCCGGTCTGCACTGCCCCCTCCTCCCCAGCCCGCAGGGTCGGGAGGGAGGCTAGACGCGATGTCATCAGCGCGACGTATTCGCGACATCGAGGGTTCAGATTTGCGATGCGTCGAAGGGTTGGGGAAAAGGGGCATCAGTCCGGTTCGTACCGGTTGGTCGAATTCGTCCGCCCTGAGCGAACGATTCGCCTTGTCCGACGAACGCCGGAACCTCAGGTGCCCGAACGCGCCCTGAGGACTGCTCGGATCAGTTCGTGGTCGTCGTCGACGACCGCGTCGCCGTCGGTCATGTCGTGGCGGCCGATGAATGCCTCATGCATCTCGATGGCGAGCACCGCCTGCTGCGTGGCGTTCGCCGGTCCGACCCCTTCAGGAAGCGCCGCCTTCCGCCGGCGCACGAACCGGGCCGCGGCGAGCACCGCTACGTGATCGCGCCGGTCGTCGTCGGTCGGAAAGTCGAAACGCCAGCGCCGAACACGTTCTGCGATCGCGACCTGCTCGTCGCCGTCGATCTCGACTCCCGTGGCAGCGAAGACCCGGCAGTCGTAGGTGCGGCAGGTTCTCGGGCGGTGCTCGTAGATCGAGCACCGGTTGTCGATCAACATCGGGCAGTGGCCGTCTGCGTCATACCCGAGCACCATGTTGCCGCTGGGCAGCCGCGGCGCCGGAAACAACAGCTCGGGCGGGATACGAGCAAGCGTCTCGGTCTCGTCCGGTCCGACGTGGACGAACTGCGAGGACGTGCAGCAGGCCGTACACCCGCCGCACGGAACTTCAGATCCGGCCGCTCCACCGAGCGCCCGTAGCATCGCGGCCAGCCAGGTGGAGAAGCCCCCGGCCGCGAGGGTCGGGAGGCCGTCCTCGGTCAAGTGTCAGTCGCCGTCGACGGACTCGTCCGCCTCAGCCTGCCGACCCTCCAGGCGCAGGTTCTCCAGGCGCAGGTTCTCCAGGCGTTGGCGCTCGATCTCGGCGGCCACCGCCTGGCGGATGACGCTCGACATGTCGATGCTGCCGCCCTCGCCGGGCACAACCTCGTCCACCGTGGCTTTTCTCACCAGGCCCATCGACCCTCCTCGTTGGCGGGTGGTCCACCTCACCAGGTGAACTTGAGGGTACTGGCCGCTGACGGCGATGACCGCGCGGATCGAGGCCGCCTGTCGGTATACGTAGGCTGCGCATCATGTCACCGGGGCCCATCGCGCGTATCGAGGCGACGTTCTCGGCCCGGCGCGCCCCCAAGGACGACCCGACGTCCCTCCCGTTCCCCGATCGGCCGGCGGGAACAGACTGCCTGCCCCAGATTCGCCACATCGTCGTGCTCATGATGGAGAACCACTCGTTCGACAACTACCTGGGCGTGCTCGGCCGCGGTGACGGGCTTCCCACCGACGAGGACGGGTCGGTGTCGATGGCGAACCCGACGTCGAACGGCGTTGCGGTCCCCGCCAAACCGCTGCGGTCGACCAGGCAGAAGGTCGGCGTCCCGACACAGTCCTGGGAGGCCAGCCATACCCAATGGAACAATGGCGCCAACGACGGATTCGCCCGGGCGGTGGAAGTGTGCACGCCCGGGGCCGATCCCGCCACCGCGATGGGGTATTGGACCGAGGCCGAACTGCCCTTTTACCACGCCTTGGCACGGACGTTCCCCCTCGCCGACCGCTGGTTCTCGTCGTGCCTGGGGCCGACCTTCCCCAACCGGCGCTTCCTCCTGTCGGGCACGGCCAATGGCCTGACGACCGACAAGCTCACCGAAATCCTGGACTACCCCGCCAACGGCACGATCTTCGATCTCCTGAGCAGCCACCACATCAGTTGGGCCAACTACCACTCGGTGTCGCACCAGCGGCCCCTCCTGGCCCGGCTGGTCGGGATCCACGGCCATCGCCTCGGCCGATACGTCCGCGGACTCACCCACCAACTGCAGGGCGATTCGGGCGAGGCCAAGGCGTTCCTGCAGTTCAGCGGCGACGCCTACCCCCTCGGCCTCATCCGGTACCTCGCCCACCTGCGCACCGTCGACCGATTCTGCAGGGACGCAGCCGACGGGACCCTGCCCGCGGTCAGCATCGTCGACCCCGACTTCCGGGCCAACTCGGAGGAGAACCCGCAGGACATCACGGCCGGACAGGCGTTCGCGGCGCGGGTCATCAAGGCCGCCATGGGCGGCGCGGACTGGATGGGGACGCTCCTCGTCTGGTGCTACGACGAGGGGGGCGGCTACTACGACCACGTTCCGCCGCCCGCGGCGGTCGAGCCCGACGAGGTGCAGCCCGACGTCGACGGGCCGTGGCGTTTCAACCGCTATGGCTTCCGTGTCCCAGCCGTCGTCGTGTCGCCCTATGCCCGACCGGACTACACGTCACATGTGGTGCGCGACCACACGTCGGTGTTGAAGCTGATCGAGCGGAAGTGGAACCTGCCGCCGATGACCGCCCGGGATGCGGCGGCCGACGACCTGCTCGACATGGTCGACTTCGAGGCTGCGCCCGCCTTCGCCAT
>JAUTXM010000494.1 GCA_030838025.1 Acidimicrobiaceae bacterium | reverse complement strand
CCAAGGCCGACCGTGAGGACGGCGTCCGGTTGGGTGATCCGCAGCAGCCGGCAACCGAGCGTGCGCTGAAGAAGCGGATCCGGTTGTTGGAGCAGGAGAACGAGGTCCTGCGTCGTGCGGCGGCGTATCTGTCGCAGGCGAACCTGCCGGGAAAATGATGTACCCGCTCGTCCGCGAGCTGGCCGCCGACGGTGCCCCGATCCGGGTGCCGGTGGCGGTGACGTGCCGGGTGCTCGGGCTGGCCCGCCAGCCCTACTATCGCTGGCTCGAGGAGCCGGTCACCGACGCCGAGCTCGAGCAGGCCTACCGGGCCGATGCCCTGTTCGACGCCCACAAGGACGACCCCGAGTTCGGTTACCGGTTCCTGGTCGAGGAGGCCCGTGACGCCGGGCTGGCGATGGCGGACCGGACCGCGTGGAGGATCTGCTCGGACAACGGCTGGTGGTCGGCGTTCGGGAAGAAGAAGCCAGGCAAGGGCAAGAAGCCCGGCCCTCCGGTCCACGACGACCGGTGCGCCGTGGTCGACGACAAGGGCCGGGTTCGGCACGAGTTCACCGCCGACGCCCCGAACCAGTTGTGGCTCTCCGACATCACCGAGCATTGGACCGGGGAAGGCAAGCTCTACCTCTGCGCGATCAAGGACGTCCATTCCAACCGAATCGTGGGCTACTCGATCGACTCGAGGATGAAGTCGAGGATCGCGGTGAGCGCGCTCAACAGCGCGGTTGCTCGCCGTGGCGACGTGGCCGGCTGCCTCCTGCACACCGACCGCGGGTCGCAGTTTCGCAGCCGGAAGCTCCTACGTGCCCTGGGTCGCCACGACATGGTCGGCTCGATGGGTCGGATGGGCGCGGCGGGTGACAACGCGGCCATGGAGAGCTTCTTCTCCCTGCTCCAGAAGAACGTCCTGGACCGACGCACCTGGGCCACCCGCGAGGAGCTCCGGATCGCGATCGTGACCTGGATCGAAAGGACCTACCACCGACGCCGCAGGCAAGAAACCCTCGGCAGATTGACCCCCATCGAGTTCGAGACCATCATGACCACGCCAGCCACTCAGGCTGCGTGACCCAACCTGTCACCCGATCGTGCAGCAGACCCCCTCGGTCCAGGGCGAGCATGAGTTCACTATCAACGTGGCGACCAACGTCGCTACCACGGCTGACGAGACTGGCTGGGCGACCGGTTTCGGACCTATCCAGGTTCGACCGAGCATGATGTCGACGCTGCCCCAACCCCTTGCCGTCGCTACCGACTACTTCTGGATAAGCCGGTCACCGATGGAAGGAAGGTTTGCCGCTTCGAAGTCCAACGCGCAGAACGGCTCCGCGATCACACTCACCTCACCTGGCGGCCCGGCGCCGCACCTGATGGGTCTGTCGAGGACACTGGCGAACATCTCAAACGTGTTCTTCGAGATCGACGAGTTTTACGCGCGGTGGCCGGCGATCGATGGCATGTTTTTCGACGAAATGAACGACATCGGCGACGCCCAGGACCTGAATTACTACGGTCAGATCTTCGCCTACGTCAAGGCAAAAGGCGGCAAGGCCCTTGTGATCCAGAATCCGGGAAAGGGCGTGCCCGGCTCGATGCTCGGAGTTGCCGATGTCCTCTTGACCTTCGAAGGAGCCGCCTTCAAATACGCGGAACACACCGCCAACCTGGAGACAAGTCATCCGACAAGCATGTTCTGGCACGCGGTTTACGCGTGTCCCGTGCATGCGATGCCCGGCGTCATAGCAGCCAGTCGTGCGAAGAACGCCGGCTACGTGTATGTCACGGACAGGAGCCCCCAGAATCAAGATCCCTGGAAACACATTGCTGCGTACTTTCAGCTCGAGGTCAACGAGGTGCAGCACCGCAACTCTCCAGGCGCTGTCATCGTGCGATGAGCTATGACACAGCTGGCACCTAAGACGCCTGCTCGTCAGCGCAAACCTGCATGGCTGATGCCCGATGGTCGGCGGGGTTGGCCAAGAGCCCCGGCCGGTCCGCGGCTCAAGCGGCCGCTCGTCGCGACAGACCCCCGGTCGAGAGCCAACTGCTCTGCCAGAACACATGGCAAGCCAACGCGCTCTGGTGCTCATTCCCGTTGCCGCGAGCGGACGTCAACGACTTCGAGGGTGACGTCCGCGCCTAGATGACTCGAGAGCAGACCACGAAAGAAGAGGGATAGAACCCGTGACGTTTCACAATCGGCCCGGCAACTAGACTCAACACGCTAGCCGCCGTCCACGCGGCAGGTGCGGCACGTGCAGCCGCCTTTCCACAAGAAATTACGCACGTTCCGCCCTCGTAGCTCAGGGGATAGAGCGTCGGTTTCCTAAACCGTGCGTCGCAGGTTCGAATCCTGCCGGGGGCACTTTCTTGCGTTGTCGCAGGACATCGGCAACACCCGGACTGCAATTTGGGTTCGGGTATCTGCTCATTTGCGGGGCCCTCGCGTGGGTTCGCCTCTCGCGCCCGGTGAGCCACGCAACCAGCGGCGGTGGGGTACCTGGCGACGCTCGACGCGTCGCTCGCCGGCTCGCTGCCGGAGTTCGGCGGGCCTCGGGAGTATGCCGGAACGGTACCTGGCACGCTGAGCCGGCCGCCCCGCGACGGAACAGCACATGTGTGCGGTTTGAGCAGCCCACCGGCGCGGCGGGGTGCCCGTCGGGCACATGTGTGCTGTTCGAGCAGCCCAACGGCCCGCAAGGGTGTCCGTCGGGCACAGGTGTGCTGTTCGAGCAGCCCACCGGCCCAGGAGGGTGCCCGTCGGGCACAGGTGTGCTGTTTGAACAGTCAGAGGCCGCGGGGAGGTGCCCGTCGGGGCACAGGTGTTCCGTTCGCCCCGGCCCCGTCGCGGGCCTTGAGGCTTAGACCCACGCGCGGTGCACGCCGTAGCGGGCGGCGACCTCAGTCGGGGGACTGGTGGTCAACGACGAGGGCAGTCACGACCGGGCTGATTTCGACATGGCCGAGCATCGAGCCCGTCGACGGTGCCGCCGATGACCTCACAGACGTGTCGCCTAGGTCTCGGAACATCCCGGACAGCCATCGGTGTCGCGTGTGCGACCGCCAACGCGGTGTTACGGCACCTGGTTGATCACGACGTCGTCGGCGGCCAGATCACCCTGCTGGGCGAAGTGCTCGGCGCCTAGCTGGACGCTCTGGTAGCTGGCGCCGATCGGCCGACCGGTCAGGTCGGCGACCTTTGTGCCGTCGTACCAGACCTGCACGGTGCCTGTGGACGCAACGGCGTGGACCCGCAACTCGTGCCAGGTGTTCAACGCCACGGTCCGGCCCAGGCTGGTGTAGGTGACTCCTCCGGACCCGTTGGGCAGACGCATGTAGAGCGAGCCGTTGAGGTTGCTCCGGTAGACGTCGACCTCCCGGGTGCCCGAGGGGTCGAAGATCCGCCACATCGGGACGTTGTTACCGCTGGCGCCCTCCGACTTGACGTTGAACCAACCGTCGGCCCACACCTCGGGGGTCGAGCCGGCGATCGCCCGGCGCAGATAGGCCCGGGACGACGTGCTGGAGGTGACGTGGATCAGCACACCGCAGTTGCCGGTCTTTACCGCCGAGGTGTCGACGGTAACCATGCCGTCACCGGAGATGCCGGTCGAGCTCCACTTGTTGAGGTTGTCACTTTCGAAGTTGTCCGCCAGCACCTTCGTGCCCGGCATCGTGTCCGCAGGCGCAGGCGTCGAGGTGTTGCATGGGTTCGTCGGAATCGGGCTCTGGAAGGTCCCCAGCGCGATGTCGTCCGCGAGCAG
>JAUTXM010000492.1 GCA_030838025.1 Acidimicrobiaceae bacterium | reverse complement strand
GGGATGCGGAGGGGCTCGTCGCCCTCCCAGTCGTAGTCGTCGGGATCGATCACGACACTGCGCATCGCGGCGCCGACGTTGTCACCTGGGCCGAGGGCGCAACTGCGTGACCACAGCGAGTTGACGTTGCCCAAGGCGTACGGGTCGATCAACACCTTGTTGGGATTGAACCGGCAGCCACTGACCGAGGTGTCGTGCGGGCCGCCTGCCCGGTAGTTGTACAACTGCCCCGCTTTGATGCCGCTGACGTGCACGTGCCAGAAGTGGAAGCTCTTGTTGACCTCAGGGTCGAGGACGAGGACGTGGTCCGGGTCCGTCGAGTCCTGGGAGTCGAAGAGCAGCAGGCTGAGCGACGTGGCATATTCCGAGTACACCGAGAAGTTGACGCCCTCGGGGTCAATCGTCGCACCGAGAGGTTGTGGCCGACCGGCTGACACCTTCAGGTCCTTGCGCTGCGCTGCTCGCATCGATTTCCTCATTCCCAAATCGGCCGACGGGACAGAAACCCAACTGACGCGCATCCGACAGGAGTACGAGGCAGCGCCGGGTTGCCCACGGCCGACGTCTGTCCACGCCGACTCAACCGCCGACGTTCCGCGCGGAGGTTAGCAACTTCACCCCTCGAAGTACATGGGTCAGTATCCCTTTGGTTAAGTTCCCCGCCGGCTACTTGGGTGATTGTTCGCACTTTCCGCTCCGTCGACTTCACGCGACAGAGGCACCGTAGCTCTCATAGGGGCGACCTTCGGCCTCGGCCAACTTTCGACCCGAATTGGCCTGATATGGGGAGATTCCGCCATGTTCCCATGGTCCGACCGATCCATTGACCAGCGCCGCGGGGCCCTTGGGAACGACATTGAGCAGCCGTCGCACCTCCACCACCGGGGCGTCGGCGTAACTGAACCAGTCGATGCCCATCAGATCCTTGCCGCACAGCGCCCCGCGGCGCATGGCGTCGCCTAGCCGCTCCGGCATTCCCTTGCGGGAAAGATGGCCCTTGTCGGCCTGGAACAGCCCCGCGGCCGACGGCAGATAGCCGGTCTCGAACAGGCTCACCACCATGGCCAGCAGCGAGAAGCCCTTGAAGTCGGGAATGGCCCGGCCGATCAGGCCGAAGACCTCGAGCTCGGACTCAACGGTGGTGCCGTAGTCAGCCAGAATGTGGACCCAGTCGTGCTGGGCCAGGTACGGCGGGGCGCTGCCCGGCAGACCCGGGTAGTTGAAGCCCCGCGAGCGGTAGAACTCCGAAACCCGCCGCCCGAGCGAGCCCGGGGGGTACTGCTCGAGCGTCGCCCAGCGAGCGGCTAGCTCGGGGTCGGACGGGGTCATCTGCCAGGCCTCCTCGAGATGAGCGGTGGTGTGCAACATGTCGCAGCGAGCCTCGTCCCAGTTGGCGGTGTAGCCGTTGCGTTCGAAGTCAACCAGCGCCAGACCCATGCTCCCCTTGGCAAAGTCGCGTGCCACGTCGATCATGCCCTCGTCGACCCCGAGTTCGGCCGCGAAGCGCTCCACCCGGTCGGACACCTCGTCGGGAAGGGGCATCAAGATCAGCTCGCCCAACAGCATGACCTGCACGATGCGGGTGCGGAACTCCAAGTTGCGCCGGGCCAGGCCGGTGGCGAACTCCTCGGCTTCGATCGGTTCGATCGAGTCCGGATCGATGCTGAAACCGGTCATCGACTCGAACACCGCCTTGAGGAGCAGGTCCTGGAGTTGGGTGTGCCCCGTCGAGGGTCGCACGGCCGTGACGATCCCCCGACCGAGCCAGGCGACTTCGGCAGCGTCGGGTCGAGTGAGCTTGACGTCGGTTTCGGAGGGAAAAGGGACGGGCACTGCGAGATTCCTCCAAACGGTCCAAACAGGTCAGATGACGGTCAGTCAGGCGGCGGCGGGGGGTCGTCCTCGTCGACGTAGCCATGGTTGAGTTCGATGATGTTGCCCTCGGGGTCGGCGACCCAGGCGGTCCGCTCGTCTTTGATAAACGCGCTGAAGTCGATCGGGCCAAGCGTGAGCTTGGCTTCGTCGCCCAGTTCGGCGAGCTTGGCATCGAGGTCGTCGACGAGGAACGCCAGGTGCCGGATCCCGGAATACTCGCAGCCCGCGCCTTCGGCCTTGGGGAACGGTCGGGGCCCGGTCGACTTGAACAACTCGAGGTACACCCCGCCCACGCCGATCATGACCACCTGGTCGGGACCGGGGGCGTAGACCCGCGTGCGCTTGAACCCGAAGTGCTTCTCGTACCACTTCTCGATGGCGATGGGATCGTCGCACGAGATCCCCACATGGTGCATGACGTAGGAAGTCACGGTTCTCCTTGCTGCCTAGTCGGCTGGATGCTCGGCTGTCTGTTCGCTGTCCTGACTGACATCCTCATGCTGAGACCGCCCCCTGAACGGCCGTAGCCAGCCGGCTCAGCCGACTCAGCGGCGCGCATCGGCGGCCGGCGAGTGGAAGCCCCATTGACGAAGGCCCTCTTCCAGGACCTCGACCACCTTCTGTCCGGTGAGGTAGGCGTCAGAGGTGGAGCGACCGGTGATGAACGGGTAGTCGACGATGACCGACGTTTCGTGCCCGAAGCCCCCGTGGTAGCGGCCCCCCGGCGCCGTGGCGTCGCGGAGGATGAACTCCAACGGGTACGGCGGCGGGCCCATGTTGAAATCGGTGCCCATGAAGCCCGTGCCGTCCTTCCAGTCGTACTCGATGCAGTGGCCGGTGACGTGCTTGCCGGCGATGATGCTGGCGCGGTCTTCGTGGTCGCGTGCGAAGGCGAGGGCGGCCACGCCGTAGCACTCGGCCGCCACTGGCTTGTCCAGCTGGTAAAAGCTCAGGATCAGGTCATGGACGCGCTGGTTGTTGGCCAGGTCGACAATGGCGCCGCTGCCGCCGACGATGATGACGGCGTCATAGGTCTGGCCCAGCTGCTCACGGGCCGCGTCGAGCGCATTGAAGTACGCCTCCTGCTCGCGGAGGAAGTTGGCAGAACTGCGGTACGGACGCTCCGGGAGCAGTGACGACAGGTCGACGGGGTGATCCAAGCGATCAGAGGCCTCGAGCTCCTGCACCTTCTTGGCCATCTCGGGACTGGTTACGCCCCGCCCGAGCGGTGGGTCCATGAAGTCGGCGTCCATGCTCGGTCCGAGGGCGACGGGGCGTTTGCCGGTCGGGGTGGCGAAGTCGACCTGGTAGCCGGCGGCGTCAAAGGTCTCCAGCGGCCCGAGGAGCTCTTCGCCCCAATAGCCCCACTCGGTCAGCACTACCAGGATGCGCTTGGACACTTGCCCTCCATGAACTGGGTTGCCCGGACCCGGGCGGGCCGCCGCGGCCCCCGTCTTGTACCGGCCGGCGACGTGCAAATACTACGCCGCCGGACCGCAAACACTGTACAAGGACACGCTGGAAACGCCTGGCCGAAAGGCCCGAACGGGCCGAGGCGACGCCGGGCGGTCGCCGCCGGCCGGCCCGAGGCGAGGCAGCTGAGCCAGCCGAGGCGACGCCGGGGTAGGCGAGGGGGCTGGGCCGCCAGGCCCTGAGTCCGAAGCGGGTCCGACGCGCGGCCACGATCCGCCGCTACCGGTCAGCGGACGTCGAACTCGCCTTCGCGTTGCAGGTCGTCCTCCCCCGGATGGGCGCGGTCCGCGGCCGGCCGGTAGCGGAAGAAGGCCCAGAAACCGACGGAGAAGGCGGCGAAGACCAGGTACAGCACACCAACAGCGATCTTGCCGACCGTGCTGGTATGGCCCACGTACCCCGTACCGGGCTGTACCAGGACCTCGATCACGGTGAACATGCCGAGCAGGAACAGGATCAGCCAGACGGGCCGGTTCCACGCCTTGATTCGGGAACCGTCGAGGAACCGCATCGGCAGCAGACCGATGACGGTGCTCTCGAGGCCGATGATGAACGCCCCCCCGATCGCTGATTCGAGGACCAACGACCAGAAGCTGGGGTGGCCCATCGTCGAGCCCGACAGCGGGACACGCAACACCCAGGCCAGGAAGGCCGCCACCATGACGAGAAACGCCGAGACCGCGGCCAACCGGCCGGAGGTGTCCCGGTCCACCTCGTGGTGGAAGACGAACACCGCCAAGACGCCGTACAGGTAGCCGGGTTGGAAGTGCAGCAGCCGTGACAACAGCACCAGCACCGCGGCGACCAGCAGCGTCCCGGGAAGCACCAGTACCTGGCCGCGGTCACGCAGGCGGGTCCCGAAGTAAAAGAAGGCGGGTAGGGCAAATCCGATCGTCGTCACGGCGACCGCAAAAGCCAAACCCAGACTCAGGGCAAGTGTCGACATGTTGAGGCCGAAATCCGGCGTCAACAAGGCGTAAAGACCACCGCCAATGACGAGGAACGCGGGGAAAAGGATCCGCTGGTTGACGTCCTGCACGATCTCCGACAGCGGCCGGGTCAGGTGGAAGAACCGCCGGACCTCCTCGTAGTTGTCCTGCAAGGTGGAGTTGAACAGCTGCGACGGGAACGCCAGCAGTATGAACAGCAGGACCGCGATCCCGGCGCTGGCCACGATTGACTTGGCGGTCAGCGAGATCTGGCGGGGCTGGTTGAGCGAGGTGAGAAACGCCGACCGATGCACGCTGCTGGGCATGATCCGGTACTGCGACGTACTGACGACGTTCTTGCCCGAGGCGTCGCAGGACGTCTTGATCGTGTGGGTGCCGACACCAGCATCGCCGGGTAACGACACGCTTCCCACGTTGGCGTCGTGGTTCTTGACCGGCCCTGACCCGATCCGGGTGTTGTCGAAGAAGAAGTAGGCCGTCTTGCAGCCCTCGGGATAGCCCGACGCGGCCAGGTTGATGCCGGCTCCGGCAGGGCTGAACGGCTGGTTGGAAAAAGACCTCGCAATCATGGAGGGACCGCTCGGCGGGGGGATCGTGGGCGGCGGTGGCGGCAGGGTCGTGGTGGTCGAGGGCGGGGAAACCGTGGTCGTGGTGGTCTCCGGTGCCAGGGTCGTCGTCGCAGCCGCAACGGTGGTCACGGTGGCCGCGGTGGTCACGGTCGCCACGATGCGCCGGGTGGTCGGCGTCACCCGAGCCGTCGTGGTGGTAACCAGCGGCGGGCTCGTGCTGACGCTGGACCCGGGAAGCGTCGTGCCGGGCGACGTCGTCGTGGTCGCGGTGGTGGTCGTCGTCGTGGGCGGCGGCTGCGTCGTCGTGGTGGTCGTCGTACT
The DNA here is from genome assembly GCA_030838025.1 of Acidimicrobiaceae bacterium. GTDB lineage: Bacteria > Actinomycetota > Acidimicrobiia > Acidimicrobiales > Palsa-688 > JALYXV01. The sequence goes on along the minus strand of JAUTXM010000492.1, from coordinate 898 downwards.
CGTCGAGGTGGTCGTGGTCACAGGGACCGTGGTGCTCGTCGAGGTCGTGGTTGTCGCCGGAACCGTGGTGCTCGTCGTGCTGGTCGACGTCGTGCTGGTCGATGTCGTCGTGGTCACAGGAACCGTGGTGCTCGTCGACGTGGTTGTTGTCGCCGGAACCGTGGTGCTCGTCGACGTCGTGGTTGTGGTCACCGAGACGGTCACTGACTCGCCGGCGTCCCCGCAGGACGTCTGGGCAGGGGCGTTGTTGGTGTCACCGCCATACAGGGCCACGAAGTCATAGCGGCCGGGACCGGCCGGCGTGAAAGGCGGGGACTGGTAGGCGCCGTTGCCGTCCACGCTGACCGTCGAGCTTGACAGCGGTGACGTGTCACAGCCGGTGTTGTCGTTGGGACCGTAGACCGCGAAGGTGATCGTTCCGCTGGGGGCGGCGCCCCCGGACAGCGTCGCGGTGTCGAAGATGGTGCCGCCCACGGGCACCGACGGCGATGCAGTCGTCGTGATGGTCGGCTGGACCCGGTTGATGGTGACCATCTCGGCCGGGTCGCCGCAGGAGCTCGTGACGGGCAGGTTGTTGGCGTCGCCACTGTACGACGCCACCCAGATGTAGCTGCCCACCGTCGGGGTGAAGGACGCGGACGGGTAGTCACCGAACCCGTTGACCGCCACCGTCGACGTGAACACCGGCGTGTTCATGCACTCTGAGTCGTTGAGATAGAGCTGGAAGGTGATGGTCCCGGTGGGCGGGGCCGGCGTGCCGGTGCTCGGCGGCGACAGGGTGGCGGTATCGGAGATCGTGGGCCCGGGACCCGAAGCAACGGTGCTGATCGACGTGGGTGCGGCGGCGACGGTCACGACCTGCCCGGGGGCGTTGCAGGGAGTGCTCGCGGGCGCATTG
>JAUTXM010000485.1 GCA_030838025.1 Acidimicrobiaceae bacterium | reverse complement strand
CCATGGGTCTGAACGTATAGGCCCCCGGCGGTTACTGCGGACGGCCTGGTCCAGCCAATGGGCGGTGTCGCCCAACGGGCGGGGCGAGGGCGCGGCGCACGCCGGCTCTTTGTTTCGGGCGGTGCATAGGCTCGGTGAGCATGACCGACACGAGTTCGCCGACTGCGGCGTCCGCCACCCGCGCTGGGCGAGTCCGGGTCGAGCGAGGCCAGAAATGGGTCCGGGCCTACCTGGGCGGCCAGGTCGTCGCCAACACCCGATCACCCTTGATGGTCTGGGAACTCCCCTATTTCCCGACCTATTACTTCCCGCTGGGCGACGTCGTCGCGAAGCTGGTCCCCGCCGGCGCAGGTCCGCGTTCGCCCAGCCGGGGTGACTCGGAACTGTTCGATGTCCTGGCGGGGGCCGCGGGGGCCGCGGGGGCCGCGGGCGCGGCGCTGCGTTATCCGGACTCTCCCATCGAGGCACTCCGCGACACCGTCCGCTTGGATTGGGACGCCATGGACGAGTGGCTGGAGGAGGACGAGCCGGTCTACACACACCCCCGGGACCCTTACCATCGCGTCGACATCCTGGCCAGCAGTCGCCACGTGGAGGTCACGATCGACGGAGTGTTGGTGGCCGACAGCCACCAACCCAGGATCCTGTTCGAGACCGGCCTCCCTCCGAGGTACTACCTCCCGCTGGCTGCCGTCCGGTTCGATCTGCTCCGCCCGTCGACGACCGTCACGCACTGCCCGTACAAGGGCGCCGCCACGTACTGGTCGGTCGAGGTCGCCGAGACGCTTCACCCCGACCTGGTCTGGATCTACCGGGCACCCTTGGCCGAGAGCCAGAAGATCGCGGGCCTGGCGTGCTTCTATAACGAGAAGGTCGACATTGCCGTCGATGGGGTCCTCCAGGATCGGCCCCACACCCCGTTCAGCTGAACGCCGGATTGTCCCTCGACGGGCTGCGAGAAGCGGTCGACACCGACTCCTGGGCATTGATGGCCCTGATCGGCGCTTGCTGGGCGGAGTACCCCGGCTGCATCATCGACTTCGCGGGCGAGTACCCGGAGTTGCTGGCTCCTGCCAGCCATTACCGGGCGGCCGGCGGGACACTGTGGGTGCTGCCCGAGGGCGATTGGATCGCGGCGTCGATCGGGCTGGCACCGGGCCACGTGCAACCCGTCGAGTTGGTCAAGCTGTACGTGGCCCGGCACCGCCGAGGCCGGGGGCTCGGGCAGTCGCTGGTCGGATTCGTGGAGCGCCAGGCGGGTGAGCGCGGCGCCACCGGGATCGAGTTGTGGAGTGATAGCCGGTTCCACGAGGCGCACCGGCTGTACGAGCGCCTCGGCTACCGACGCACCGGCGCTTCGAGGGAGCTGCACGACCTCAGCAAGACCACCGAGTACTCGTTCCACAAAGTGCTCGCCTGAGCACAGCGGCCCCAGCCGCTTTCCCTCGACAAACCCACACCGGACGTGGGGTCTCTCTAGGAAAACGCCGGGCTACGAGCACACAACCAGCGCCGGTTTTCCCTCGACACACCCACACTTGACGTGGGGTCTCTCTACGAAAAACGCCGGTCCGCGAGCGCGATCCAGCCGGTTTCACTCGGCAAACACCACACTGGGGGTGACCGCCGGCTATGGAAACGCCCGGCCACGACCGGCAGGTCAGGACCGGGTGCGACTACCAGGTGCGGAACTCGGGGTCGGGGATGTCAGCCGCCAGACTCTGCAGGCCGGTCGGAAGGCTGTCCCGGATCTGGATGTACAGCACGCCCAACTCCTCCATCTTGTCGGCGCCGATGACGTCCGTGAGCGCGGGAAGCAGTTCGTTTTCCTCGAACGGAACATGGGCGTCCAGCTCGGCGCGCAGGTCAACAAGCGCCTTCTCGAAGGGGGGTTCGCCCGGGTGGCTGTCCTCGATCGCCACCAGTGCCTTGCGCATGGCCTGGTGCTCGTCTTGGGCCTTGTTGGCCATGTCGATGCCGCCGGGAACGATGTCCCGGAGGGCGGGATACAACAGCTGCTGCTCGGTCGCCGTGTGCGCCGCCAAGGCGTCGATCAGCCGGTGCGACAGGGGAAAGCGGTCGTGCCGGCTGGTGGCGAGCGAGTCGAGCAGCTCGAACACCTCGCGGTGCTCCTGGGCGAGGATGTCACGCAGATCAGGAATTCTGGCTCCCTTGGTCGCTGGCCTCCTCAGGCTATGCGCCAATACCCTGCCGTCCAAATGCGCTTGCTGGAGTTAGCAGCCGAGGCCCACCGGTCGCGCTCGCCGACGGGACCAGAGTTCATCATGCCGAGCTCCACCGGGCCGTGGGCGACTGGAGGATCTCGGCCAAGATCTGGCTACCGACCTCCCCCGAGGTAGGTCGACCTGGGTCGGACGGACGCTTGACGTTGCGACCGTCGACGCGATCGCCAGGCGGTGTACCGCTATCGCCAGCGGGTGTGCCGATACCGAGGGGGCGTCGGATGCTCCCTCCTACCCGCGGCGCCCGGTATCGTTCGACTGGGGTCGGGCGCTAGGGGGAACGGGTGACGTCTTCGACGGAAGGATCGGCGACTGTAAAGGACCGCGTGCTGCCGGCGACGCGGGTGCTGTCGGTGGTGATCATCCCGTTCCTGCTCGTGGCGTTCGTGGTCCTCTACTTCTTCCCATCGGCCAAGGACACCGCCAACCTCTTCGCGTGGAAGATCGTGCCTCCCTTCACGCCGATGGTCCTCGGATCGGTCTATCTGGGCGGCTCGTACTTCTTCCTTCGGGCGGCCCGCGAAACCCAATGGCACCGCGTCCAAGGGGGCTTCCTCTCGGTCGGAACGTTCGCGACGTTGATGGGGATCGCGACGCTCCTGCACTGGAACAAGTTCATCCACTCCAATGTGGCGTTCTGGCTGTGGGCCGGGCTGTACTTCACGACACCGTTTCTCGTGTTCGGCGTGTGGTTCTTGAACCAGCGCGAGGACTCAGACACCGCGCCCGGGGATTTGCTGCTTTCGCGAGGGACGGCGATGCTCATCGGCGCGCTGGGCATCCTGGCGGCGGCCAGCAGCGTCTTCCTGTTCCTTTTTCCCAAGACGGCGATCAGCATCTGGCCGTGGAAGCTGACGGAGTTGACCGCCCGGGTGATGGGCGCCATCTTCGCCCTCGGTGTGGCAGGCATTGGCGCCTTTGTCGAGCGGCGATGGAGTGCCGCGCGAATCCTGCTTCAGGTCGAAGGATTCATGCTCGCCTTGATCCTCGTGGCGGCCATCCGAGCCCACAGTGACTTCACGACGTCGAGGCCCCTGACCTGGGTCTTCGCGGCTGGCTTCTTGGGCCTGGCGGTGACGAGCGCCATCCTCTACGCCCGGATGGAGGCAATGACGGCCGAAACGGGCACCTGAGATGAGTACCTGACCCGGAAGAAACCCCTGATTGGCTCTGCGATGCCCACGTTGTGGGCGATGGTGACTCCGTCCGCCGGGTGGTCCACGCCCAGCGAGATGCCTACGTCGTCGGCAGCGTCCAGGTCGGTGTTGGGGTCGTACACCTTGATCGTCAGCCGGTCACCAACCAGGTCGTAGCCGTAAGCCAAGACCTGGTGGTTTCTTCCGAGTTGCGCGGGATTCGGCGACCTGACCGTCACCAGACCGAGAGGCGACGGGCGACCGGCGTCGAGGTCGGACCGAATCGCCGGCCATTCATCGATGACGGAGCGCCAGCCGACGCCTCGCAGCGTTGCTGGCCAGGCACCTATGTCCTCGTCGGGAAGGGCCATCCATCGGTAGTACTTGACGGCTCCCCACGGCAGGTTCCAGCTGTCGAACAACCGCTTCACGATGTAATCGAAGAGCGGGTTTCCTGGAAGCGGAAGTGGGTTCGCGAGGGGCGGGAGTCCAGCCATGAAGACGTCCAGCACGGTAAATACCATGCCGCCGCAGAGGCCCTTGTTGGCACTGCCAACCGCGACCTTTCCTATTCCTGGGACCTTGACGACAATGTTGGCTTCTTTCGGCCACGCGTTGACAAAGCGCAGTCCGTTGAGACTCGGGAGGAAATCGGGGATGTCCGCCACCGCGCTGTTCTCTCAGCTGTTCCAGTCGTCTTCGGCGTCCCAGGCTTCGTTATGCCTGGCGACCTGCTCTTTCCAGTGTTCCGCCGCCTCTTTGCTCGGGTAGGGCCCGAGACGTCGCCCCGGGGGGCAGTCGCTCTCGGACGGCTCGGCCGCCTGATGGTCGAGACACCAGTACCACCCGTCAGTCGCCATCAAGTCCTCCTCCTTGGCCCCGCCTCGATGGTAGTGAAGCGTCGGCGCTGGACCCTACGATCGATCGAACGTCGACCAGGGAACGGAGACGAGCCATGAGCCAGGGCGATGGGTGGTCACCCGACGAGCCCACGGGTACAGAAGTGTTCGAACAGGGTGATGAGGCACTCGACGACGAGACCCGGTTGGATCCCGACTACACCGAGCGCGTCGCTCAGGACCCGTCGCTCGAGCCCAGCCTCCAGGTCGACGATCGTGAACTGGAGGAAGTGGGTGCCGAGTTTGACGACCCTGAGTCGTTCGTCACGCTTGACGGTGGAATTGACGACCCCGACGGCCTCGGCGAAGCGCCGAGCGACGTGCGCCGACGAGAAGCAGACGAGGGCGGATGGGACCTCGATGCGACGGACTCCGACGGCTGACGGGGTTCTGCTCACGTCGGTCGCTCGGGGGTGACTTCGGTTGCCACCTCTGAGCCACGACCGGTCGCCTGCCCCACACTCCGGTCGTCCGCTCGACCGCGGGTGACTGGCGACCGGGGGCGCCTTTTCCCCCCTTATTTGACGAGACCCGCAGCCAGGTTGATGGTGGCCGCGATGATCACGGTGCCGAACAGGTACGACAGCAGCCCATGGCGCAGTGCCGTCCGGCGAATCTCTTGCGACGTGAGGTTGGTGTCCGACACCTGGTAGGTCATGCCGATCGTGAAGGCCAGGTACGCAAAG
>JAUTXM010000472.1 GCA_030838025.1 Acidimicrobiaceae bacterium | reverse complement strand
GGCGCCTTCTTGGTAGCGGCCGTCGCCGAAGCCTCGCTGGCGCGGGCGCTGTCGGTGCTCGCGGCGGCCTTCTTCGCGGCGGCCTTCTTCGCTGCAGCCTTCTTCGGTGCGGCCGCCTTCGGTGCGGCCTTCTTCGGTCCCGTGGCGGCGGCGGCGGCTCGTGCAGCTTTCTTGGCTGGCATTGCGGTGGCAGCGGTTGTCGCGCCCGTGGATGCCTGTTCTGCCGGCCCCTTCTTGGCGCTGGCCTTGGTCGCCTTGGCCCCCTTGGTCGTTGTTCCCGACGGCGTTTTGGAGGCAGGCGCCTTCTTGGAGGCAGGCGCCTTCTTGGCGGGCGCCTTCTTGGCGGGCGCCTTCGCGGCCGGCGCCGGATCGCCGCTCGCTCCCTGGCCTCCGAGGCGCCGCTCAAGGGATCGGAGCTCGTCACGTAGCGTCGTCCCGAGGTCCGCCAGCTGTGACGTCACCTCTTTGCGCACCAGGGCCATGAGGTGGTCGCTGTTGCGCCGGCTGCGTTCGATCAGCTCATCGACCTGGGTCTGGACCTGGTCCCGCTGGATCTCGCCCGCGCGGACCAGTTCGCGGACAATTCCCTCGGCCCGCGACTTCGTCATCGTGGTGAACGCCATCCCAGCATCGAGATACCGCTTCAACAGGTCGCGCTGTGCCATTCCCTGAGGGTACAACCGGTACGTGGTGGCTCTGTGACCGGCTCGCGGATTGCCCCCTAGGTGCCCAGTGCTTGATCGACGATGTCCATCAACGTCTCGCCGACGAAGTCGGGCGCAGGCTTGACGGGCAAGTCGTCGTCGGTCGTCACGCCGGAAAGGACCAGGGCAAACCGTGACTTGGTGACCTGGCTGAACAAGCCATCGGTGTCGGCACGGTCCCCTACCGAGACTTCGACCTGACCCACCCGGTCGGCGACGAGTTGGCCCGCGGCGACGCCCGGCTTGCCTGCCACGATCGGCTCCACTCCCGAGGCCACGCTGAGAAAGGCCATGATCGCCCCGGCTCCCGGGACGGGTCCATCCGGTGTGGGCATCGTGGCATCGCTGTTGGTGGCGATGAATCGAGCCCCTCGCCGGATCGCGGTTGCCGCTGCCGAGAGGTCCTCGTAGGACAACTCGGTTGTTCTGCCCACGACGACCGCCGCGGGGCCGGATGTGGCGAGAACCACTTCGACACCCCGTACCGCCAACGCCTCCCTGACTCCGGGGCCACCGATCACTGCCGCGGACGTGCCGGGATCCAACAGCGACGCCGCGGCCTGCGAGGAGGTCAGGATCTCGTCCGCGGTGGCGTTCACGCCGGCTTGAGCAAGGACCGCCAAATGATCGGCGATGGTCGGGCCGGAGTTGTTCGTGAAGAACACGACACGCCGGCCACTGTCGCGTAGCCGTTCGATCGCTCGAGCCGACCCCGCTATGGGCCGGCCGCTGAGCCACACGACGCCGTCGAGGTCGAGCAGCCATGTCATGGCCGCGCAGTCTGCCAGGGAGCCGGCCCCACCCGTTTTCCCTCGACAAACCCACACTCCATGTGGGATCTCCCGAAGGAAACCGCCGCCGCGCCCCGCCCCGCCCCGCAACGACCCCGGCCCCACCGTTTTCCGTCGACAAACCCACACCCCACGTGGGATCTCCCGAAGGAAACCGCCGCCGCGCCCCGCCCCGCCGCCGCGCCCCGCCCCGCCGCCGCGCCCCACCCCGCAACGCCACCACCGCGGCCCCACCGTTTTCCCTCGACAAACCCACACCCCATGTGGGCTCTCCGACAGGAAAAGGGCTGAGTCGTCACAGGTCCCCTTTAAAGTGCATCAGGTGTTGTTGGAACTTGACCGCACGGCAAACAGACAGCTCGGGCTGGTCACGACTGGCCAGCTCCGGCACCTGGGCCTGAGCCAGAGGCAGATCGAGTGGCAGGCCGCGAAGGGGTCGATCATCCGGATCCGCCACCTGGTCTACCGGACGGCTGGTGCGCCGATACGTTGGGAACAAGCCGTCCTGGCGGCAGTCCTTGGGGCCCGTGCCACGGCCGTGGCGTCGCACGCGACCGCAGCGGCGATCTGGCAACTGCGCCACAGCGACCGGCATTCCGCCGGCATTCACCTGACCGCGGACCGGTGGGTGCAGCTGAACGGCGTCACGAGCCACGTCGGCCGGATCACGCCGGGAGAGTGCACGGAGCACGGAGGTATCCCGGTCACGACGCCCGAGCGGACGATCATGGACCTGGCAAGCACCTTGACGGTGCGCCAGCTGGGCGAATGCATCGATGACGCCATGCGGCGGGGCCTGGTCCAGCTCCAGAGACTCCGGCAACTGGTGGAGCGCGCCGCGGCCTCGAAGCACGGCCGGCGGCTACTGGCGCCCCTCCACAAGGTCCTCGCCGACCGCATTACCGGCTACCGCCCCGACGACAGCGACTTCGAGAAGCGGATGAATGCCGAATGGGAACGCCTCCAGTTGCCGCCGGCCAAGCGGCAGTTCCGTGTTCGCTGCGCCAACAAGACGTACCGACTCGATGTCGCCATCCCTGACAACAAGATCGGGATCGAATGGGAGAGCCTGGAGCACCACGGCACCCGGTCGGGAATCGACAATGACAGCAACCGACGGGCGGATCTGGCCGCCGAAGGTTGGGTGATCCAAAGCTTCACCTGGAATACCAGTCCAGAGCGCATCGCACGGGCGGTGTTCCGGCTGTGGAAGGACCGGGGCGGGCAGGGCGCGCTGACCTGAGCTGAGCCCCTGGCCCACCGCGGTCGCTCGTCGGGTTGCCTGATCCGGCTGGTCTTGATACGCAGGGGCAGTGCCCCGATTCGAGCCGTTTCCCGGCATTCGCTACGACCCCGAACGAGTCCGCCTGTCCGATGTAGTCGCGCCGCCCTACGACGTCATCTCGCCCGAAGAGCAGGCGACCCTGCGACAGCAGTCGCCGTACAACTCGGTGCGGATCGAGCTTCCTGACGAAGATCCCGGCCTCGACC
>JAUTXM010000470.1 GCA_030838025.1 Acidimicrobiaceae bacterium | reverse complement strand
GCAACGCACTCGATGGAGCAGCACCTGGAACGGCGCCTGCGGGCGGTGCACGTCCTCGATCACGGCTGATCGGAGCGGGGGGCGTAACCCCGAAGCAATAGGCTGAGTCGGTTCTTGCCGAGGAGGCCACACCGAAATGCCGTACGTCTACGCGTTCAGTCACAAGCACCGCAAGGCCCCGATGGCTATGAAAGACCTGCTCGGGGGCAAAGGCGCCAACTTGGCCGAGATGTCCTCGGTGCTGGGCCTGCCGGTGCCGCATGGGTTCACCATCACGACCGACGCCTGCCGCGACTACATGGCCGGCGGCTGGCCCGAGGGCCTCTCGGGCGAGGTCGCCGCCCATCTGAAGCGCCTGGAAAAGTCGATGGGGAAAAAGTTGGGGGATTCCGGCGATCCCCTGTTGGTCAGTGTCCGGTCCGGTGCCAAGTTCTCCATGCCCGGGATGATGGACACGGTCCTCAATCTCGGTCTCAATGATTCCTCGGTGAAGGGCCTGGCGGTCCAAACCGACGACGAGCGCTTTGCGTACGACTCCTACCGGCGTTTCGTGGCCATGTACGGGCGCATCGTTCTCGGCATCGACGGGGCGGCGTTCGACAAGCCCTTCGACGCGGCCAAGGAGGCGGCCGGTGTCGACAGCGATGCCGAGGTGCCGGCATCGTCGCTGGCCGACCTGGTGCAGGAGTACAAGGCGATCGTGCTGTCTGCGACCGGCGCCCCGTTTCCCGAAGACCCGATGGACCAGCTGCGAGGCGCCATCGAGGCGGTCTTCGCGTCATGGGACGGCGCCCGGGCCAAGGCCTACCGGGTCCGGGAACGCATCCCGCACGACCTGGGTACCGCGGTCAACGTGCAGGCCATGGTGTTCGGCAACCGCGACGACAACTCCGGCACCGGGGTGGGTTTCACCCGTGACCCGGCCACGGGCGCCCAGGGGGCGTACGGCGACTTCTTGATCAACGCCCAGGGCGAGGACGTGGTGGCGGGCATCCGCAACACCCTTCCGTTGGCCGCCCTTCAGGAGAAGATGCCCACCATTTACCGAGAGCTGATGGGCATCTTCGCCCGGCTGGAAGAGCACTACCGGGACATGTGCGACACCGAGTTCACCATCGAGCAGGGCAAGCTGTGGATGCTCCAGACCCGGGTGGGCAAGCGGACCGGGGCGGCGGCGCTGCGCATGGCGGTCGACATGACCAAGCAGCGGACGTGGAAGATCACCCGGGAGGAAGCACTCGGCCGGGTCACGGCCGAGCATCTGGACCAGGTGCTCCATCCCCAGTTCGCCTCGACCGATCTCACCGTGATCGCCAAGGGCCTGGCGGCGTCGCCCGGTGCCGCGGTCGGGAAGGTCTACTTCACCGCCGACGAAGCAGCCGAGGCGGTCGAGCAGCGGGGCGAGAAGGTCATCCTGTGCCGCAGCGAGACCTCCCCTGAGGACGTCCACGGCATGATCGTGGCCGAGGGCATCTTGACGTCGCGCGGTGGGCTCGTGAGCCACGCCGCGGTGGTGGCCCGGGGCTGGGGCAAGCCGGCCGTGGTCGGGGCCGAGTCGGTGCGGATCAACGGGCCGTCGTTTGCCGCTGGTGGGGTGACGGTGAACCAGGGCGACGTGATCTCCCTCGACGGCACGACCGGCCGGGTGGTGCTGGGCGAGGTCGAGCTGTCCAATGCCTCGCCCCCCCCGGAGTTCGAAACCATCCTCAAGTGGGCCGACGTCATCCGCAAGGGCAAGCTGGCCGTGCGGGCCAACGCCGACACCGGACCCGACGCGGCCAACGCCCGTCAGTTCGGCGCCGAGGGGATCGGGCTGTGCCGCACCGAGCACATGTTCCTCGGCGAGGACCGCCTGCCGATCGTGCGGCGCATGATCCTGGCCGATACGCCCGAGGAGGAGGCGTCGGCGCTCGAGGAGCTTCGGGTAGTCCAGAAGGCGGACTTCGTCGAGATCCTCGAGGCAATGGACGGCCTGCCGGTGACGGTGCGGCTGCTCGATCCGCCGCTGCACGAGTTCCTGCCCTCGACCGAGGAGCTGGCCCTGAAGCAGGCGGCCGAGGGGTTGACGCCCGAGGAGGAGAAGCTGTTCCGGGCGGCCCAGCAATGGCACGAGTTCAACCCCATGCTGGGCATCCGCGGGGTGCGCCTCGGGGTCGTCAAGCCCGGGCTCTACGCGATGCAGGTGCGGGCGCTGATGGAGGCGGCGGCGGAGCGGCTGGCGGTGCGCGGGAAGCCCCGGATCGAGGTGATGATCCCCTTGACCGTGGGTCGCGAGGAGATGCACCTGGCCCGGGGCTGGGCCGAGGAGGCCATCGCGTTGGCGACCGCGGGGCTTCGTAAGAAGCCCGAAGTGATCATCGGGACCATGATCGAGACGCCCCGGGCGGCGCTGGTGGCAGGCGAGATTGCGGAGGAAGCGGACTTCTTCAGCTTCGGGACCAACGACCTGACCCAGATGACGTTCGGGTTCAGCCGCGACGACGTCGAGGGCCGGATGATGCCCGCGTATCTGGAGCAGGGTTTGTTGAAGCGCAACCCGTTCGAGACCATCGACAAGGCCGGGGTGGGGGAGTTGGTTCGCATCGCCGTGGCCCGCGGGCGGGCGGCCCGGCCCGACATCAAGCTCGGCGTGTGCGGGGAGCACGGGGGTGACCCGGAGTCGATCGACCTGTTCTACGACGCCGGATT
>JAUTXM010000263.1 GCA_030838025.1 Acidimicrobiaceae bacterium | reverse complement strand
TGGAAAGACGGGAGGATCCGGTTTGCTACCGGCGGGACCAAGCTCCGGTAGGAACCTCCCGGGTAACTGGCTTGGATTCACCAGGTGGTCCAGCGGCCGTCTAGCGGCCAGCCACCTCCAGGGTCCCAAAACCTTGATGACTACTCAGGTGGACCACCTCCTTTCTCTGGTGAACGAAATGCTACCCAAAGGTCGCCCGGTAGTGAAGTCATTTCGCTACTCCCCCGGGGAAGCCTCGGGCCCGATAGCCCCGATCACCTCGAGATAGGTCATCTGGGCGTCGAGCACGGCGTGGATCTGGGCGGCGGTATATCCGGCACCGGTCTGCTCCGCCTTGGCCATGACCCAGTCGACGGTCTCCGCTCCGCCGACGACCACCTGGGAGTCGAGATGAGGCGTCGAGCCGTTTCCGGACACTCCCTTGCTACGGAAGTACTCGAGATTCCAGTCGATGATGCTGCGGACGTCGGCATGGCTGAGCACGGCACTCACCTCGAACGGCAGGTGTTCGGCGACCCAGGCGACCGCCTCGTCCATGTCGAACACCGGGCGGGGAGGTACGGCGTCGAGCCGCCGGGCCTCCCGGCCGATCACGACCGCGGCGATAGCGAAGACCGCGACCAGCCCAACGACGGCGTAGAGCACGGTCATGAGCGTTTCAGGCTAATGGCGAACGTCCCGTATCCCGACCGTCGCGCCGACCGTTCACCGAGATTTGGCCGATCGGACAAACGTCCCCATTCCGGGGTCGGACCAGAGCTGGAACAGAGCCGGACCGGGGTCCGTCCAGAGCCGCACCGGAGCCGGAAAGGGCCGGACCGGGGTTTCAGAAGCCGATGCGCTGGGCCAGCAACTCGCGGTGATAGGCCGGATCACCGAGAATCAGCTCCGAGCTCTTGGCCCGCTTGAAGTACAGGTGGGCCGGGTGGTCCCAGGTGAAACCGATGCCACCATGGATCTGGATGTTGTCGGCCGCCGCCTTGAAGTAGGCCTCGGAACAGTACGCCTTGGCCAATGACGCCATCACCGGCAGTTCCTCGTCATCCTCGGCCGCCGCCCACGCGGCGTAATACGCGGCCGACTTGGCCGACTCGACCGCCAGCAGCATGTCGGCGCACTTGTGCTTCACGGCCTGGAAACTCCCGATTGGCCGGCCGAACTGCACCCGCACCTTGGCGTACTCCACGCTCATCTCAAGGACCCGCTGCGCCCCCCCGACCTGCTCCGCCGCCAAGGCGACGGCCGCCAGGTCGAGCGCCCGTGACACCGCCGGCCACGCACCCCCCTCGGTCCCGACCAGCCGACCGGGCACCGACGACAACACCAGCCGGGCCTGCTTGCGGGTCTGGTCCATGGTCGGCATCGCCGTGCGGGCCAAACCCCCGGCGTCCCCGTCGACTAGGAACAGCGACACGCCACCCCGGGTGCGCGCCACCACCAGAATCACGTCGGCGGTGTGCCCGTCGAGCACGAACGTCTTGTGCCCGTCGACCACCCAAGCGCCCTCAGACATCCGGGCCTCGGTCGTGACACCGGCCTCGTCCCACCGTCCCGAGTCCTCCGTGAGCGCCAGCGTGGCCCGCAGCTCGCCCGACGCGATCCCCGGGAGCACGTCGCCCTTCACCTGCTCGTCCCCGCTGGCCAACACGGCCGCGGCGCCGAGCACGACGCTGGAAAAGAACGGAGCGCACAGCAGCGCCCGACCCATCTCCTCCAGCACCACGACCAGCTCCACGAACGAGAACCCCGAACCGCCGTACTCCTCGGGGATGGCCAGGCCCTGCAGCCCCAACTGCTGGGCCATCTGGGCCCATACCGCCGCGTCGTAGCCGGACTCGGTCTCCATCAGCCGCCGCACCTCCGATTCGGGCGACTTGTCGGCCAGGAAACGGCGCACCGAGCGGCGCAGCTCCTCCTGCTCGTCACTGAAGGCCAGATTCATCGAACGGCCACCTGATGCCTTCCGCTTCGCGCCCACTCGGTGGTAGGAAGGCTACCAAGATGCCAAATTCCCTCCACTACCAGGACAGCCAGGCGGAGATCCACAAGGTCGTCGTGGGTCCCATGGACAACAACGTCTACGTGCTGCGGTGCAAGGAAACCGGCGACGCGGTCCTGCTCGACGCGGCCAACGAGCACGAGAAGCTCCTCGAACTGTGCCGGGACCTCGGGGTACGCAAGGTGCTCGAAACCCACGGGCACTGGGACCACATCCAGGCCGTGCCCGCCGTCCGCGACGCCGGCTACGAGGTGGGTGTGACCGCGGCCGACTCCAACATGCTGCCGTCGTACGACTTCGTGCTCGAAGACGAATCGGTTATCGAGGTGGGCCGGCTCCGCCTCCACACCATCCTCACCCCCGGCCACACGCCCGGCTCCATGTGCTTCCGCCTGGACGGCTCACCGGTGCTCTTCAGTGGCGACACCCTCTTCCCGGGCGGCCCCGGTGCGACCACGTTCCCCGGCGGCGACTTCCCGACGATCATCCGCTCCCTCGAGGACCGGTTGTTCGCACCACTGGCGGCCGAGACGATCGTGATGCCCGGGCACGGCAACAACACCTCGATCGGCGCCGAACGACCCCATCTGCAGGAGTGGATCGACCGGGGCTGGTAGGAGGGATGGGAAAAATCGCCGCCCGAGGCGGGGAACCCGTAAGCGCAGCGGCGTTGCCCTATGACCGGCGACCGAGCGACCTGACACCGGTGCACACGGAGGAATTGCCGCTTACGCCGCTGCGCGATCGCAACATTCCCGCCCGGGCGTGGGTCGAGGCACCGGCGGCGCTGCTGCACCTGGGCGACGACATCGGCGGCCCCGAAGCGCAGTACAAGCGGCGTATCGGCCGGTGGCTCCTCTGGCGGGCCGGCCCGGCCAACCATGCTGACGCCCGCTACGCCGCCATCGACTCCTCCGATCTGGCCAACCAACTGACCTTCCGCCTGTACGCGGACGGATCAGGCGAGGGAACCGGCCCCGGCGGAACCAGCCACGACCGATTCCGGGCCTGGAAAGAGGATTTGCGCGATCACGGCTGAGCGGTCGGGGTCCCCCAGCGGCCCGACGGCAGCGCGGTACGCTGCTGCGAGCGGCACAGGGAGACTCGTTGGCTAACGACATGAGTGAACACTCGACCGCGCTTCTGTCGGAGTTGCAGGCCGTCTGCCAGCGCATACTGGCGAGCGACACCAAGCTGTCAGGCGGTTCCGCGGCCCTGACGAACATGGCCTCGGTGGCCAACGGCACCGCGCTCGCCAACTCGCTCGAAGCCCTCCGGCGCCAGTGCGTCGACAACCACGAGCAAGTCGGCGAGCTCAAGCGCTCCCTCGACACTCACCGGGGCGTGATCGCGGGCGACAGCGCGGCCAACGCCAAGATGCTCGTCGGCTTGACTAGGGCGGTCGAGAGCCTCGTCGAGGGAAGCGAGCGGGAGCGGACGCAGACGACTGGCCAGCTGAGCGACCTCATCCGTTCCGTGGAGTCGCTCCGAGTCGGCTTGGCGGGCTTCAGCGCCAACAGCCGCCAGCAGTCGGCCGAGTTGCGGGGCTCGGTGGA
>JAUTXM010000259.1 GCA_030838025.1 Acidimicrobiaceae bacterium | reverse complement strand
CCGGATGGGCGCGAGCCGACACCAGAAGCGGCGGCACCGCTGGCAGCGCGATCGGTCGACCCGCTGACCCAGCGGGCGATCACTCTGGTACGGGTCTGAGTCTCTGGCAGGGATCTGCCACCCGCTGACGGTACCAAATCCCGTCCAGAGCCGCAGACCCGTACCAGAGTGTGCGGCGTCCGCACCGCTCGCGTGACCAATGTCTCGGTGACTCCCGTCGCCACCCGCCGTCAGGGCGATACCGGTTAGGGCGAGGTCGTGGTGGTGATCCCGCAGACCTGCGTGTCGTAGGCATCGATGCGGTCGGTGGCCGCAATGAACGTCGGGTCGGTAAGCGACGACAAGGAGCTGGGGTCGACCTTCGTGATGTCGTAGTTCGCGGCCTTGAGTGAGGCCTCGAGCTGCTTGAGCCCACTCACGACCGTCTCGCCGTCGGATTTGATCGGAGCGGGGACGACGGCCAAGAACTGGGCCGCAAAGGCGTCGAACTGTTCGAATAGCGCCTTCACCTTCGTCACGTCGGTGAGGTCCGAGGTACTGGCACTCGGGAGCTGCCGGGCCAGTTCGCAGTAGCGGGAATTCTTCGATCCGGAAAAGGTCGGCACCGTCGTCGAGCCGCCGACGACCGTTGTCGTGACGTTCGCGGCAGTCGTCGCTTTCGTCGTCGCGGATGTCGTGGATCCCTTCCCGCCGCAGCCCGCCAGCACGAGCGCGCTCAGCGCGGCCGCGCCGCCGAACGTCTTCAACCACCGCAGTCGAGCCATGAGCCACCTCCGAACCGGCGAACCTCGGTGAGGATAGCGTCCGGGGGTGCGCATCACCTTATGGCTCGACCGACTCCGGCCCTGGCCCGACATTGTCGAGCGTGCCTGCCAGGCCGAGGCCGCGGGGTGGGACGCTCTGCGCTTTGGCGACCCGGTTCAGGAGGGGGCTCGAAGCCCCGAGTGCTGGGCCGTCGTGGGGGCGCTGGCCGGGGAGGTACCCCGGATGCGCCTCGAGGCGGTGGTGCGCGACCAAACCGGTCGCCACCCGGCCGTCGTTGCCAAGCTGGCCAGCACCGCGGACCAACTCAGCGGCGGCCGCCTCCTCCTCGGGTTCGGGCCCCCCGCCGGCCCCGACGCTGAGCTCAGGTTGTCCGAGGCGGTCGCGGTCGTGCGGAGCCTGACCGCCAACGATCGCACCACCTTCAGCGGGACCTTCTACCAACTGCGCGACGCCCCCCTCGACCCCAAACCGATCCAGATCCCGTTCCCGATACTGCTCGTCGGCGCCAGCCCCGCCCTGGCCGCAACCCAGGCCGACCACTGGAGCATCACCGGCGCACCACCCGTGATCGACTCCCAGCTCCGCGCGCTCGACGAGTCTTGTCGCACGATCGGCCGCGCTCGGGAGGCCATCACCGTGTCGGTGGTCAGCGACGCGCCCCCCCAGCACGCGGGCGTCCACGAATGGGTGGTACCGGAGTCCGCTCTGGGCGAGGACCCCTCGGCGTGGCCGGAAGCGCTGGCCGACATGCGTTCGGTCGCCGCAGGGGCGCAGGCGCCCCATTTCTGAATGAGTTACGTCTCTGAGGGCGAGCTACAGCGCTGGACAGCTTTAACCCACCATCAAAGCCCTACATGACCACCAGAGTTGGGTACCCCGGCCGCGGCCAGGCGTCAGCCCAGCCTGGGAGTCGCCCGAGCCACGATCGCCCCGAGATCGGCGCCCGTAGGAAGCGTCCCGAACGCCCGGCCCCAGTCGCCGCCCAGCCGTGAGGCGCAGAAGGCGTCGGCGACCGCGGGGTGTCCGAAGCGGACGAGCAGGGCGCCCTGTAACACCAGGGCCATGGATTCCACGATCCTGCGGGCCCGGGCTTCGATGTCGTCGGTGTGGGTCAGCTGACGGCGGAGGTCGACAACGGCGTCGTCGAGGCGACGGTCCGCACCCTGCGCCCGTGCCACCTCGGCGAAGTACGCCTCGAGCGACTCGGGCTGGCGGGTCATGGCTCGCAACACGTCCAGGCAGATGACGTTGCCCGACCCCTCCCAGATCCCGTTCAGGGGGCTTTCCCGGAACAGCCGGGGCATCATCGACTCCTCGACATAGCCGTTGCCGCCCACGCATTCCAGCGCCTCGGCCGCCATGGCCGGATGGCGCTTGCACAGCCAGTACTTGGCCACCGCGGTACCCAGCCGCCGGAAGCGGGCCTCGTGCCCGTCGTCGTCCGCCCGGTCGTACGCCCCGGCCAGGCGCAGCATCGTCGTGGTCGCGGCCTCGGCCTCGACCGCCAGGTCGGCGAGCACTGCCGCCATCAGTGGCTGGTCGGCCAGGTGCCGGCCGAAGGCGCTGCGGTGGGCGCAGTGGTGGGCCGCCTGCGCCAGAGACTGGCGCATGCCCGCGGCCGCGCCGATTACGCAGTCCAGGCGGGTGTGGTTGACCATCTCGATGATCGTCGCCACGCCCCGACCCTCCTCGCCCACCCGGTCCGCCCAGGCGCCGTCGAGCTCGATCTCCGCTGAGGCGTTGGAGCGATTTCCCAGCTTGTCCTTCAGGCGCTGGATGTAGACCGGGTTGCGCCCGCCGTCGGGCGTCCAGCGCGGCAGGGCAAAGCAGGTCAGTCCCCCCGGCGCCTGGGCCAGCACGAGGAACAGGTCGCCCATCGGGGCCGAGCAGAACCATTTGTGGCCGGTGAGGCGATAGGCCCCTTCGGCCGCCACGGCCACGGTGGTGTTGGCCCGAACGTCCGAGCCGCCCTGTTTCTCGGTCATGGCCATGCCCGCCAACGCACCGGCCTTGTCACCGGCGGGCCGAGGGGAGGGGTCGTACACCAGCGACGTGAGGCGGGGCCGCCAGAGGGCGAGCAATGCCGGTTCAGGCCGCAGCGCCGGGAGGACCGAGTAGGTCATCGAGATCGGGCAACCATGGCCGGCGTCGACCTGGCTCCACACGTAGAACCCCGCAGCGCGGGCCACGTGGGCACCCCGGCGCGGCTGCTCGGGGCGCCACGGTGCCGCATGCAGGCCCCGCTCGACCGCGACGGCCATCAGCCGGTGATAACTCGGGTGGTACACCACCTCGTCGATCCGGTGGCCGAAGCGGTCGTGGGTCCGCAGCACCGGCGGGTGGGTGTTGGCGTCCGCCCCCCAGCCGATCGCAGTCGGCGTGCCCGCCAGCTCGCCGAGCGCCAGGAGCTGCGCTTCGGCCCACCCCGCCCCCTCCCGGATGACGCCCTCGGCCAAGGCCTGGTCCTGGGCGAAGACGTTGTAGCCCTCGAGCGGTGGCGGTTGATTTCGAACCTCGTGGGTCGCCACGGCCCGCCAGGCTATGGCGCGCCCGCTAGTTGAGGTTGGGCTCGTTCGGGTAGGCGGCCACCAGGGCCAGGCGGCCGCCTTGACGGCGCAGCACTCGCTTCCACAACTGGTCGGGGTCGCCGGACAGCGCGTCGCCCGGCTCCGCCAGCACGACGAACCACGCCCCCGCGTCGATTTCGCCCTCGAGCTGGCCCGGGCCCCATCCGGCGTAGCCGGCAAAGACGCGGATGGCGTCGACGACGATCACCAGGTCGTCGGGATCGCGCTCCAGGTCGAGCGTGCCCAGTTCGCCGACCAGCGGCACCCAGCCGCCCAGCCCCTCACGATCCATGCCACTCGGGTGGTGCTCGGCCCCGTCGGGCACCTCAGGGGGCGGATCGGGTACCCGCGCCAGGCAGATGGCCGCCCCGGGTGCCACCGGGCCGCCCACGAACACCACGGGCGGGTCGGCGACCAGCCGCTCCCAACGGGGGAGCGGTGAATCCACGTCGAGTTCGCTCGGACGGTTCAGGACCACGCCGAGTGCCCCATCGTCCTGATGGGCCAGCAACAGCACGACGGTGCGGTGGAAATTGGGGTCGGGCATCGCCGGATTGGCGACGAGCAGCCGTCCCTTCAGCGTTGTCACGACTTCCCATGATCGCACCCGCAGGACCGGCCCCGTACGCCGCGTGGGCCGGAACGGTTGCCTTTACCCAGTCCTTATACTCCGGTGGATGGCTGACTTGGCGCTGGTCCCTCCTTCGGCTGAGGAACTCGCGCTGGCCGAGCCTGCGCCGCCCACGAGAGTGGATGTCCCCGAGACCCCGCTCTACCGCCTGAAGACCCGCCTCCTCGGCGCGCCGTTGCACACCGGCGAGCTGGCCCACGAGCGCCTCGGCAAGCCCACTGCGCTGGCGGTGTTCGCCTCCGACAACCTCTCGTCGTCGGCCTACGCCACCGAGGAGATCCTGCGGATCTTGGTGCCCGCGATCGGCGTGGCCGCGTTCTCGCTCGTCGTACCCGTCACCGTCGCCCTGCTCGTCGTCCTCGGCTTCTTGATCCTGTCGTACCGCCAGACCATCAAGGAGTACCCCAGCGCGGGCGGGGCCTACATCGTCACCAAGGACAACTTCGGCAAGGTCCCCGCCTTGGTCGCCGGCGTCTCCCTGCTGACCGACTACATCTTGACCGTGGCCGTTTCCGTGGCTGCGGGCACCGCGGCCATGGCGTCGGCCATCCCCGGCCTGCAGCCCTACGTCGTGCCCATCTCGATCGCCTTCATCGCCGTCATTGCCTTCGGCAACCTCCGGGGCGTGAAGGAGTCGGGCAAGGTCTTCGCCATCCCCACCTACTTCTTCCTGGTCAACATGTTCGTGCTGCTCGCCTGGGGCGGGTTCCAGCTCCTGAAGGGCGGCTTGCCCCAGCAAAGCCTGAATCACCCAGGCCTGGTGAAGGTCGGCGGAGCGGGCAACGGGCTGTTCATGGGGGCGGCGCTGTTCGTGGTGCTGCGAGCCTTCGCCTCGGGCGGCGCCGCGGTCACCGGCGTCGAAGCCATCTCCAACGGAGTTCCGGCGTTCCGCGAGCCCTCGTGGCGCAACGCCCGCACGACGCTGGTGTGGATGGGATCGCTGCTCGGGGTCATGTTCATCGGGCTGTCGATTCTGGCCGCGGCCATCCACTCGGCCCCGTTCGAAAAGGGCACGCCCACGGTGATCTCCCAGGTCGGAAAGGCGGTGTACGGTCGCGGCGCCTCGGGCCACATCTTGTTCTATCTCCTTCAGATCGGGACCACGCTGATCCTGGTGCTGGCCGCCAACACCAGCTTCGCCGACTTCCCGAGGCTGGCCAGCTTCGCGGCCGCCGACGGGTTCATGCCCCGCCAGCTCACGAAGCGGGGTCACCGGCTGGTGTTCTCCAACGGCGTGCTGTCGCTGGCCCTCGGGGCGAGCGTGCTGGTGATCGCGACCGACGCCAAGGTCAGCCGCCTGATACCGCTCTACGCCATCGGAGTGTTCACCAGCTTCACGCTGTCCCAGGCGGGAATGGCCAAACACCATCTCACCCGCCGTGAACCCGGGTGGCGCCGGGGCATGGCCATCAACGGGTTCGGTGCCGTCCTGTCGCTCGTCGTGGACGTGATCATCGCCCTGACCAAGTTCAACGAGGGCGGCTGGGTCGTGATCGTGGCCGTTCCGATCCTCGTGGTCATCCTGCTGCGACTCAACCGGCAGTACGTGGCCGAAGCGGCGGAACTCCGGGAAAATGCCCCCCGGGCTGCGGTGGCGCCGATCCGGAGGGGTCACATCGTCCTGATCTTCGTGGACCAGCTGGATCTCGCGGCGGCCCAGGCAATTCGCTACGCCCGGAGTATCTCGCCCGACGAACTGCGGGCCGTCCACTTCGCCATCGACATGGACCGCGCCGCCGAACTCCGCCAGGCGTGGTGCGACCTCGGCCTCTCCGGTATCCCCCTCGACATCGTCGAATGCCCCGACCGCCGGCTGGCCCGGGCCGCGGTCAATCTCGTGGCCGAGGTCCTGGACGAGAAGGAAACCGAGCTCACGGTGCTGCTCCCCCGCGTGGAGTACGGACGCAGCTGGCACCGGCTGTTGCACGACCGCACCGCCCATCAGATTGCCGAAGCCCTGTCCGACGTTCCCCACGTCGGCGTCACGCTCATGCCGTACCACCTGGGGCGCAACAGCCCCGCCCGAACCGACACCACCCCCTCCAAGTCCTCCAAGCCCTCCAAGCGGGCCACCAAGGCCAAGTCCGAGGCGCTGCAGGCGACGCAGCTGCCTGCCACGTTGGCGATACCGGCCGACACCGTGCCCATCGGTGGCCTGGCCCATCGCGATCGGGCCACCGTCGCGGGGCGGGTTCGCCAGGTGCGCGTCCAGCCCCGCAACGGGGTGGCGACGGTCGAGGTCACCCTGGCAGACGGCACCGGTGATGTCCGGGTGGTGTTCCTCGGGCGGCGCCACATACCGGGCATCGTGCCCGGCACCTACCTGTCGGCCCATGCCGTCGTGGGCCAGCGGGGCGGCCACCTCGAAATGTTGAATCCGGAGTACACCCTTCTGGCGACCGACTGAGATGGCTGCCGGCCGCCGGGCGCTGATCACTGCGGTCATCAGCGTCTCCATCCTCACCGGGATCGTGCTGGCCGGCAGTGCGGCGCGCGCGTCGGCGGGGCGCTCGGCGACGCCGGTGATGGCCCTGGCGGGCATCGAGGCGACCACTCCCCCGGCGGCGCTGGTGTCCACCGACACCCACGGCCGCGGCGCCACGAGCACCCGGCTGTCGATCTTGGTCCTCGCGGTCCTGGTCGGTCGAGCCTCGCGACCGCGTCGCCGGAGCATCCCACCGACTGCGACCCGCGTCTCGCTGGCGTGGAAGGCCGGCGCAGCATCGGTGCGCGGACCGCCCGTCACCCTGCTCTGACCGCACACCGCTAGCCAGCGCCCACGGCACCGGCCCCTCACGGGACTGCCCCTGGCGCGGCCGGCGCCGCGCCACGGCGCGCTCCAGGAACTCGTCTGACTCGTCCGCCGCCGGTCGCGCCCCATCGCGTGGGCGCCCGCGGCCTTTCCAAAGGAGAACAGCAATGAACAACGCGCGCCCTACCGTCGCCATCACCGGACCCGATTCGTGGCTCCGGCCGATGCTCATCGCCCGTCTCGAAGCGGCCGACATGAGTGTCCACGACCTGGGACCGGGCACATCACTGGTCCGGGCCGTCGACACCGTCATCCACCTGCCCCTCCTGATGCCGGGGTCGGCTTCACCGGCCAACGACGTCGGAGCCTCGGCCGGTCGAATGACGTTCGTCGCGGCCGCCACCGCCAAGGTCCCGAGAGTCGTCGTGGCGAGCCGACTCGCTTCGGAGAGTCCCAACCCCTACGTGGACGCGCTGCGAGCCCTCGAGCACAGCGCGGCCAACGTGTGCCGTCACGTCACGATCGTGCGCACCGCCCACCCGGTCGGCGGGCCCGCCAACCCGGGTCCGGTCGTGGATGCCCTGCGCCGCTACCGGTCGGAGTTGGCCGCACTGGCGGACCCCATGGTCCACCCGGTCCACGTCGACGACCTGCTCGACGCCATCGAAGCGGCGGCCGACGGACGGATCGGGGCGGGCCTGGTCGAACTGGCCGGGCCCACGCCTTGGGCGCTGTCCGAGTTCGTCCAGATGGTCTCGGCCGGCATATCGGACTCGTCCGACTCGTTCCTCGCCCAGTGGAAGCTCCGGGCCGGGGGCGCGACGGGGAAGGCCATCACGTCGTTTCTCACCGACACGTCGATGCCGTCGCACCGGCTGTCGTCCCCGCTCGGGACACCGCAGCGAGACGTCGCGACCATCTGGAACACCGTCGAGGCCGACCGCCCGTAAACGGCAGCGCTACCCCACTGCGTGGAGCACGGCCCGTTCGATCTCCCGCAGCGCATCGTGGTCCGTGACCTTCTGGCCCTGGTCGTCGCACACGTAGAACGAGTCGACGACCTCGGGCCCGAGGGTCTGGACCCGTGCCGAGCGGATGTCCAGATCCAGCTCCGCCATGGCCCGCGTCACGCGGTAGAGCACGCCCAAGCGGTCCACCGTGTGCACATCGACGACCGTCGCCGTCGCCGACGCCGAGTTGTCGAACGTGACCGCAGCCACCGTCGGCCGCCGCGAGAAGGGACCGGGCCGGTCGTAGGTCCGGATCCGTTCGGCCAAGCGGGCGCTGAGAGCCAGCCGCCCGTCGAGGGAGAGATCGAGATCGGCCAGCACCCGGGGCCACGGCACGGCGTCCCGAACATGATCGACGACCCGGAACTCCGCCAGGGCGCGCCCCGCCTCGGTCGACTGGGCCGAGGCGGCGATGACGTCGAGGCCGTGCAGGGCCAGCACCCCCGCCACCCGGCTGAAGACGCCGGGGCGGTCGACCGTGACCACCGTCAAGACGTCACCGCGCGCCTCGATGTGGCGGCCCGGTTGCGCCAGCCAAGCCAGCTGCTCCGGCGTCGGAAAGGCGGTTCTCACCCGCGCCCCGCTGCCTCCGGACGGGGGAGGCGGCTCACCTTCACCCGACAGGACCTGTTCGACCCGCTCCGCCAGCAGGGCCACCAGTCCCGCCTTCCAGGGGCTCCAGGCCGACGGCCCGGTGGCCAGTGAGTCGGCTTCGGTCAAGGCGGCCAGCAACCGGACCCGTTCCACGGTGACGACCGCCTCCGCCACCCGCTCGATGGTGACCGGATCGTCGAGGTCGCGCCGGCTGGCCACATCGGCAAGCAGCAAGTGGTGCAGGACCAGGCTCTCCAGTGTTGCGACGTCCTCGTCGGAAAAACCCATGCGAATGGCGACGACCCGGGCGAAGCCCACGCCGACGGTGCTGTGGTCACCGGCGTGGCCTTTTCCCAGATCGTGCAGGAGCGCCGCCAGGAGGAGTAGGTCGGGCCGGTCGACCTGCGCCGTCAGCGCGGCGGCGTTTGCGGCCGTTTCCAGCAGGTGCCGGTCGACGGTGAATCGGTGGTAGGCGTTGTGCTGCGGGCGGCATCGCACGGCCCGCCACTCGGGCATGATCCGGTCCCAGATCCCGGTGTGGTCGAGGGCCTCGATGACCGGGATGGCGCTGTGTCCGGCCCCAAGCAGCGCGATGAACAGCGCCGTCGCCTCCGGCGGCCAGGGCTCGGGGAGGCCGGGCCACTCCGCCGCCAGCCGCTCCAGGGTGTGGCGCTCGATCACGCCGTTGTGCTGGGTCGCCGCCAGGGCGACTCGGAGTGCGAGGGTCGGGTCCTCAGCCGCGACGGCGTCGGGGCTGAGCGTCACCTCGCCGTCCCGCAGCACCACGCCCGGCGCCAGCAGCCGCGGTTGGAGGCCGGTGCGGGCGAGGGGGCCCCGCAGGGTCGAGATCACTCGCCGCCAGGTGTCGTCGCTCGTCCAGGCGATCCGGCGGGCCGCCTCGGCGATCTTGCCCATGAGCTGGTCGGCGTCGTCGAATCCCAGCGCCTGGGCGACGCCGTCTTGTTCCTGCAGGACCAGGACGTTGCCCGCCCGGCCGGTGCGGCGCTGGAGCTCCACCCGAGCATCGAGCAGCACCGAATAGGCCGAGGCGAGCGGCGCTTCGTCGTAGTCCAGCATGATGGCCCGGGCCGCCTGGGCCCAGCTCAAGGCGTGCACGTCGCGAAGCCCGCCCCGGGCCTCCTTCAGGTCGGGCTCGAGCCGGAAGGCGGCCTCGCCCGCCCGCTGGTGGCGCTCCGCCACGCCGGCGGCCAGCGCCGTGAGCCAGCGGCTGTCTCGCTTCTCCCAGTTCTGGCGACCCCCGACGATGAGGTCGTCGCTCAGGCCGGGGGCACCGGCAAGATGGCGGGCGCTGAGCAAGGCCGTGGCGGTTTCGAGGGTGTCGGAGGCCAGCGAGAGCGCCTGGCGCACGGTGCAGACGCTGTGGCCCAGGTGAAACCCTTCATCCCAGATCGGGTACCAGATGCGGTCGGCGATGGCCGCCACCTGGGCCGCGTTGGCCCGGCGTTCGTGGACCAGCATGACGTCGATGTCACTCTCGGGGCACAGCTCCCGGCGGCCGAATCCTCCTACCGCCACCAGGGCCACCCCGGTCAGCGCAGGCGCCGCGTCGGCCAGCAACTGCGTGAGCCAGGCGTCCACCAGATCGCTGTGGGCCCGGCTCCACGCGGCACCCGTCAGGCTGGTATCGCCCCGCAACCGGTCTCGGGCCTCGGTCACCGCGGTCGGCGACGAATTGCGGGAGGGGGCGACCAAGGCAACATGCTGGCATAAAGGAAGGTCGTCAAGATTTCGTAAAGATGATTGACCCGCAGCGCTAACGCGGTGGACACCAACGCGAAAGACGGCCTCCGTACCGTCCTCAGCCATGATCAGATCCCGACTGCAGCGCTTCAAGCAGAAAGACACCCGCAAACTGATCGCCACGATCATGGCCGGAAAAATGATCGGCTTGATGACGATCATTGGCGTCATGAAGGGCGTCTCGTGGTACTTCGAAACATCGGCCCACGCGGCGCCATTGGTCCGTCAGGCTGCGGTTAATACCGACCAACTGGTCAGCTCGGCCAACACCGTATGGGTGTTGGTAACGGCCTTCTTGGTGTTCTTCATGCAGGCGGGGTTCATGGGTCTCGAAGCGGGATTCGCCCGCTCCCGTGAGACGGTCAACGTCCTTTTGGAGTGTGTGTTCGACACCTGCCTGTGCGGGTTGCTGTACTGGGCGATCGGCTTCGCCTTCCAGTTCGGATCCGGCAACGGGATCATCGGCCACGAATACTTCTTCCTGCACGGGATGACGCCGGCATACAAGTCGTCCTCGGTGGCGTTCCTCGCCTTTTTCCTCTTCCAGTTCGCCTTCGCCGACACGGCATCGACCGTCACGTCGGGGGCTATGGTCGGACGGACAGGATTCAAAGGCGACATCATCTACAGCACGATGGTGTCGGGTTTCTTCTACCCTATCTTCGGCCATTGGGTCTGGGGGCCGGGCGGATGGCTGGGGAATACCATGGGTTGGTTCCACGGCCTCGCCGGCGGCACGGTCTTCCGTGATTTCGCCGGCTCCACCGTGGTCCATACCGTCGGCGGATTCATTGCCCTCGCGGGTTGCATCGTCCTCGGCCCCCGATTGGGCCGGGTGTTCAAGCGTGACGGTGGGGGCCCGCTGGCTCCTCACGACCTGACGTGGGGCGCCATCGGCGGGGTCATCCTGTGGTTCGGGTGGTACGGCTTCAACCCGGGCTCGACGCTGTCGGCCATGGACTGGGTGGGGATCGGACG
>JAUTXM010000408.1 GCA_030838025.1 Acidimicrobiaceae bacterium | reverse complement strand
GTCGCGACCCATCGTGGTCCCGGGCAGAGGCCGCTGGGGGGCGGCGCGATGTGGCGTACCGTGGATGAGTTCGTTACCCCGGACCCCGGTGACGCCACTTTTGGCTGAGTTGGAGGTGGAGGCCGGTTGACCGTGGGGCAGGAGCGCTGGTTACGCATGTCGCGGGCGCTGGCCACCGGCCACCCGGCAGCAGGGGGCCTCTGCTCGGCCTGTGTCGCGGCGCTGTCGGTGTCCGGTGCCGGGATCACCGTCATGGCCGACGCCGGGACCCAGGTGTCGATGTGTGCCTCGGATGCGACCGTCGAGGCGTTGGCGGAACTTGAGTTCACGCTCGGCAACGGCCCGGCGGTTGACGCCCACGAACGTGGTGTGCCGGTCCTCGAAGCGGATCTGGTCGCAGCCCCGCCGGCCCGCTGGTCCGCCTTCAGCGGTCCCGTCATTGACGCCGGTTTTCGGGCCGTGTTCGCGTTTCCCCTTCGCCTGGGTGCGGCCCGTCTAGGGGCACTCACCTTGTTCCAGGTTCACCCCGGCGATCTCGGCGCGGAGCGCTACGCCGATGCGTTGACCGGCTCCGAGGTCATCACGAGGGCCATCTTGGGCCGCCAGGCCGGGATGTCCGAGGAGGCGTTGCTGGCTGAGCTGACCGACGGGCAGGCCTTCCATGCCGAGGTCCACCAGGCGTCGGGGATGGTGTCGGTCCAGCTCGGGGTGGGTGTCGGCGACGCCCTGGCCCGGTTGCGGGCCCGTGCGTTCGCCCTCGACCGGCCGATCCGAGACGTAGCCGCCGACGTGTTGGCCCGGCGGTTGCGTTTCGATGAATGAAGTCGCGGCATCCGGCGCAGCCGACGAGCGGTACCATGCGACCAGGGGGCAACAATGGCCACTCGGGAAGAGCTGCTGGCACAGACGTTCATCGACCTGGCCGACACGCTCGTCGATGACTTCGACATCATCGAGTTGCTGACCACGTTGAGCGAGCGCTGCGTCGAGTTGCTCGAGGCGGTAGGTACGGGGATCCTGCTCGGCGACGCCCACGACAGCCTGCAGATGATCGCGGCGTCGAGCGAACAGGCCCAATTGTTGGAACTGTTCCAGTTGCAGAGCCGCGAAGGGCCGTGCCTGGACTGCTTCCGCTCCGGCCAGCCCGTCGTCCACCCCGACCTGGGCACAGCCAATCCTTGGCCGCGGTTTGGGGCGGTCGCCCTGGCCGCCGGGCTGCCCTCGGTGCACGCATTCCCGATGCGGCTCCGGGATCGGATAGTCGGCACCCTCAACTTGTTCATGGCCGAAGCCCGGCCGCTGTCGGCAGCCGACATCGCGGTCGCTCAGGCCTTGGCCCACGCCGCATCAATCGCCATCTTGCAGGACCACGCGGCCCGCGACACCCGCACCACCGTCGGCCAGTTCCAGCACGCCCTGAACAGCCGCGTGGCAATCGAGCAGGCCAAAGGCGTCCTCTCGGAGAGGGCCGGGATCACCATGGACGAGGCATTCGCCCGGCTGCGGGCCCACGCCCGAAGCCGCAACCTCAAGTTGAGCTCCCTCGCCCGGACCCTGGCCGAGCGAACCCTCCCCGATGCCGACATGGCTGAGATCATGGGTTCGACTCCAAGCGCCGCCACCGGGCACCGGAGGCGGCAGCCGGCCGCGTCCGTCGACGAAGCCTGACGAAACGACGACTGGACCCTCCGCCGAGCCACAAGGCGACGGGATCGGGTTCCCTGGACCGCAGCAACGAACTGCCGGTCGTGGCTCAGGAGGGAGCGGCATGGCGAGCATCGTTGTTCTGGGCCAAGCCGGGGCCGTGGAACCTGGATGCCGCCCCCTCGCCTACCGCGTCGAGTCGCGGCGTCGAACCGCGGCGGCCATCGCGGTGGCATGCGGCGCCGCCAGCAGCACCGACCAGACCCGCCGTACCAGCAGCACCAGCACCACCACCAGTAGTACGACCAGCAGCACCAGCAGGCCGAACTCCTGTCCGGCCGGCCAGTGGTTCGCCCCGCATCGCTCCTGCCACCCTGCCACCCTGATGGCGGACTTGGACCAGGCGCGAGGACTGCACGTGGCCTCTACGAGGGGGGCCGAAAAAGCGGTCCCGACCGGGCGGAATGGGCTCCGTTTTGAACCCACCCCGCTGACGGGACCACCGAGGCGGCACCCGTCAAAACCCGAATGTACTCCCCCGCGACTGGGACGGCTTCCCGGAGCGTTATGGCGTCTGCAAGCCGCCTGAGCTGTGTTGCGCCGGGTAGGAGCCGGAAGTACGAGCCGGAACGTACGAGCCCGCCAATTTCGGGGATCAGAGGCGCCGGTACATGACGTGGAGGCCGACATAGCCGGCTGTCGGGTGGCGAAACGCCTCGGGAATCGTCGTGAGGATGTCGAAGCCGAATGATCGCCATAAGGCGACGGCGCGGCTGTTCGTTTCCACGACGGCATTGAACTGCATCGCGCGGTACCCCTCATCGCGCGCGAATCGAAGCACATGTCGGCCCAGGGCCCGCCCGGTACCCGAGCCTGCATGATCGGGGTTCACCATGAAGCTCGCGTTTGCGACATGGGCCCCCGGTCCATCCTGGTTCGGTCCAACTTTGGCCGTGCCGGCGACCCCACCATCCGAACCGACCGCCACGAACACTCGCCATGGCGGCGGCAGGAACCAGCGCGACTGCGCTTCGTGCTCGGTGACATCTGTGCGCCATGTGTAGGTGTCCCCGGCGCGCACGATCCCGCGCATGAACGACCAGATCTCGGGCCAGTCACCGCCTGATGCATCTCGAATGACGTGATTGGTGTCGGGCTCGCCCACGATTGCACCAATTCTTCCACTGCGGTGACGGTCGGCGTCGAAATCTGGTCGTACAGGCGTAAAGGCGCAGCGCACTGGCTGACAGGCGAGTGCGTTCGGCGAAAGCCCCGATCATCATCAGCTCCGCGGTGGTCCTCCAGGATCAGGCGACATGCCCCACTCGCTCACTCTGCGGCCTGCTCAAGGGGAAGGTCAACGGCACCGGCTCCGATTTCTGGCACGAAGACCATTCCCGCAACGTCCACCTGGCCACGCGCCGTTCGGGCCAGCGCGAGTCGAGCGTTAGGGGGCGTTGGCGTCCGCCAGCAATACGGCGTCGATGAGGCCCGGAAACCGGGCGTCCAGGTCGTCGCGCCGCAGCGTGTAGTAGCGGCGAGTTCCCTTTTCCCGGCAGTACACGACCCCGGCTTCGCGGAGGACTTTGAAGTGGTGGCTGCCCGTGGATTTGCTCACCGGGAGCAGAAGTTCGACGCACGCCAGTGCGCCGTCGGCCCGGTCCAACGTCCGGACCATCTGGAGGCGCACCGGGTCGGACAACGCATGGAGTACGTCGACCAGGCGCAGTTCCTCGCGGCTCGGAAAGTGAAGGTCCATAGGTCCGCTTTCCACTATGCCGCCTCCAGGGCCATCGGGGCTCCGTCGACGGCGCCGTCGACATCCATGTCGGCGACTTCGACGGAGACGGGCCGAAGCAGCCACCACACCAGGCCCGACGCCAACAGCGCGACCAACGTGGTCACCGCAATGGTGAGGTCGAAGGCGTGGACATACGACTCGCGGGCGGCGGCGACCAAGGCGCCGGCGCTCGGTCGCGGGAGAGCAGTACTGGCCTGCAGCGCCGCGCCCAGCGAAGCGGTGGCCGAATGGGCCGCGTCGGGCAGTCCCGCGATCCGGTGCGTGATGTCTCCGCGGTACAGCGACGCCAGGATGCTGCCAACGACGGCGACTCCGAGGGCACCCCCGAGCTCTCTCGTGGTGTCATTGACGGCTGATCCGACCCCCGCTTTGTGTAGCGGCAGGGAGCTGACGATGGCACCCGTCGAGGGGGCAGTGACCATTCCCATACCGGCGGCGGTGATGACCAGCGACAGGGCCAATATGGCGTAGTTGCCGTGGAGCCCACTTCGCGAGAGCAGTGCCAGCCCGGTAGCGACGATCGCGAGTCCGGTACTGACGACCCGTCGGTGGCCCCATCGTTCCACCAGGCGGGCGGATCGTGGCGCTGAGATCATGTAGACGAGCGCCCAGGGCAGCATGCGAACTCCCGCCTCCAGAGGGCTGTATCCCACGACGGACTGGAGGTATTGGGTCAGCACGAAGATCATTCCGAACATCACGAAGAAGATCAACGTGATACTGCTGGCGGCCGCGGTGAATCGCGGGTTACGGAAGAAACGCAGGTCAAGCATCGGTTCCGGCGTCCTCAGCTCCCATCTGGCGAAGCCGGCCAGCACTGCGGCTGCGATGGCGAACGAACCCAGCGTCGTCCACGAAATCCAACCGGCGACGGGAGCCTCGATGATGGCGTAGATCAGGCTTCCCAGCCCGGCAATGGACAAGATGGCTCCCACTGGATCCAGCGTCGGGGTGCGGTCGGTCTTCGACGATGGCACAAAGAAGGCACCGGCGACCAGGGCGACGGCCACCACGCAGACGTTGGTGAGAAAGATCGAACCCCACCAGAAATGTTGCAGCAACCACCCGCTCGTGACGCCCCCGAGTCCGGCGCCCACACCGGCGAAGCCGGTCCAGATGGCAATGGCTCGTGGCCGCTCGTGCGCGGGGAAGACATGCGCCAGGACCGACAAGGTCGAGGGCATGACCAGGGCCGCTCCGATGCCCATGGCAGCCCGGGCCAGTATCAGCTGGCCCGAGGAACTGGCCAGGGCGGCCATCCCCGAAGCGAGTCCGAAGGTCACGAGCCCGACATTGAGTGCAAACCGCCGACCAAAGCGGTCGCCGAGGGCTCCGGCAGTGAGCAACAGGCCCGCGAACACGAGGCTGTAGGCATCGACGATCCACTGGAGAGCGCTCGAGCTCGCGCTCAAATCCTTCGTCAGGGTTGGCAGGGCCACGTTCAGGGAGGCGTTTGCCACCACGATCATCACCAGGCTCATGCAGAGCACGCCCAGTGTCCACCACCGCCGGTCGTAGTCGCGGGTGTCCTCGTTCGTCACCAGTTCGCTATGTTCGATACTCATCGAACTCTCCAACGTTCGATACAGGTCGAACATTCCGACGTGGGTCGATTCGGCGTGCCGGCACGGAAATCGAGGGCCGTCGGACAGGACAGACTGACATGTGCGGTTGGATCGGGTGTCGGTGACGGAGATGCTTGCCCAGGCGGGTTGCATTGCGGCAGCGGAGGAAGCGGAGGAGCTGATTCGGGCCGCAGGCGGGGATACCGAGGTGCTCACAGACCTGGTCACCCGGCGCACCGAGGGCGAGCCCATCGCATGGCTGACCGGGACGGTCACGTTCTGCGGGGTCGAGCTGATCGTCACCCCGGGCGTCTACGTGCCGAGATGGCAGACCGAGCCGCTCGCCCGAAGAGCGGCCACCCTCCTGCCTTCGGCGGGGGTCGGCGCAGATCTGTGCACGGGCGCCGGTGCCATTGCCGCCGTGATGACCACAACCGTGCCCACGGCGCGGGTGATCGCAACCGAGCTCGATCGCGCCGCCGTGCACTGTGCCAGGGGCAACGGCGTGGAGGTATTCGAGGGCTTCCTGGATGATCCGCTGCCGCGGGAGTTCGAGCACCGCGTCGATGTGTTGACTGCCGTCGTGCCGTACGTGCCGACCGACTCCCTTCGTCTGCTCCCCCGCGATGTCCAGGCATTTGAACCCCGGCTCGCACTGGATGGCGGGATCGACGGCATCGAGCTTCTGACTGAGGTCGCCCGAAGAAGCACAACCTGGCTCCGTTCCGGCGGCTGGCTACTGCTGGAGTTGGGCGGAGACCAAGCCGAACCGCTCGGAGATGTGCTTCGAGCCGTCGGATTCGAGGGACTCGAGATCATGGCTGACGAGGACGGCGACGTTCGCGCCATCTGCGCTCACATCAACTAGGTACGCCTGCCATCGCGGGGCGGGTGGACCTCGTCCGCCGCCGTTGCCGGTAGAGCGCCGCGTCCGCCCGGGCGACGAGGTCTCCGGCAGAATCAAACGGCAACAACTCGGCGAGGCCAACGGATATCGAACCGTGCTCGGGCCCGTCGGCCAGGGCGGCGTTGACGAGCGCCAGTCGCTCCCGGGCGTCTGCTGTCTTCGCACCGGAGATTGCACAGACGAACTCGTCACCTCCGTATCGAATGATCAGGTCATGCGGGCGCAACTTCGCTCGAAGGGCGCTTGCAACCGCCAAGAGTGTTCGGTCTCCGGCCGCGTGGCCATGCACGTCGTTGATGACCTTGAGGCCGTCGACATCGGCGAACACCAGGACGAGGGGTTGTCGGTCGCGCCTGGCTCTGCCGATATCGCGTTCCAGTTCCACGAACCCGGCGCCGCGGAGGTAGGCACCGGTCAAATCGTCGTGGGACGCGTGTTCGCGCTCGCGCGCCGATGCCCCCCGATCGGCGAGCGCGGTGTCGCGATCGAGTTCGGCCTCCGTGCGTTCGCTGGCCCCCGCTCCCCGATCTTGCGACGCTCGTCGTCTGTCGGCCGCGGCTTGCCGCCGCGCCAGGGCTGACTCGTTGCGAGGTCCCGTCTTGCCCGTGGGCGTTATGGACGATTCCGATCGTTCGGCCGCTTGGTCTCGCTGGTCCGCTGCCTGGTCCCGTTCGTCGGCCGCCTGATCCCTCTGGTCGGCGGCATGATCTCGCAGGTCACCCGCGTAGTCACGCCGGATACCCGCTTCGTCGCGACGGTTACCGGCCCAGTCTCGGCGGTCGACGGCCAAGTATCGCCGGTCGACGGCCAAGTCTCGGCGGTCGACGGCCAGATCGCGTTGCTCGCCGGGTGCGTCCTCTCGGAGCGCGAGAGGGATGTCTCCGTTCTGAAAACCCTCAAGGCGTCGTACTTCGGTCTGCAACGCATCGCGCTGCTGCTGAAGCTGCGCTACCGCCCGTGACTGCTCGGCCGGTCCGACAACCAAGGAATAGCCCTCGCTCGGTATCACCATCGTGTGCTGATCACAGATGTGCTTGAACGCCGCGGCGTTGGTCTCGCGGTCAAAAGCGCTCATCGGATAGGCGGAAAGAAGCGCAAAGGAGCGGGACTGCTGGAGCTGGTTCCAGAGGTCCCCGAGGCCGAGCGCTGCCTCCTCGTCGCCATTGGCCCAGAGGAGGGCCACCATCTCGCCGTACACCTGAATCCTGCGTCCACCCCGTGCCGCGCCCTCGATGACCGACCCGATCGTTTCTCGGAACGCCCCTGGAGCGAGTCGGCCGCCGACCATGAAGCGCGACAGCAGATCGGCTGCGTCGAAGGCGAGATACCGGCCGCCTCGGACGGCTGCGTCGACGTCGATTCCGGCCTTCGAGATGCCGGTCTCGAAGCTCTGGCGATGGCTGGCGGTCGCCACGACGATCGCGACATCCCCCTCGCGCAGGGCCGGCCCAAGGAAGGCGGTGACTGTATCGACCATGAATGATTCGTTTTCGTAGAACTCAACCAGATGGTCGTTTCCGCACGTCGAGCCGGTGGTCAGCGCCAGGCTCGGAAGATCCATTACAAGGTGTACATCGGGACGTTCGCCGCGGGACTTGAGCCGCCCAGCCGCCCAGCCCCCCAGCCGCCCAGCCCCCCAGCCGCCCAGCCCCCCAGCCGCGCGGCCGCCCAGCCCCCCCACCCGCCCTAGCCCGGCGGCCCAACCGACCAGCCGCCCGACTCAAGCGAAGCGGCGGGCGATGGCGGCCGCACGCGATCGGTACCCGCCCCCGAACAGCACGGTGTGAACCAGGAGCGGGTACAACTGGAACAGCTCCACTCGCTCCTCCCAGCCATCAGCCAGTGGGTTTCGCTCCCCGTAGGCGTCAACCAGGCGCGTGGGCAATGCCCCGAACAGCGCCAGCATGGCGAGATCCTCCTCGGCATGACCGCCATGCACGGACGGGTCGATCAGCCACGCCCGCCCGTCCACTCCCCAGAGCACGTTGCCCCACCAGAGGTCACCATGCACGAGACACGGGTCGCCCGGCGGGAGGAGAACGTCGAGGCGCGCCACGACGGGCTCGATGGCTCCGCGGAGATCGCAGCGGCGGGCCAGATCCGAGAGTCGTTCGCCGTAGAACGCGGCCGCAGTCGGCGACTCACTGGCATCGACCGGGCAATCGCCGATCCACGCCGAACCGCTCCCCCACCGTTTCCAGGGTGCCGCGTGCAGGTTGGCGAGCGCCTCTCCGAGGCCCTCCTCTGCGGCACCGCGACGCTGGCCCTGTTCGATCCAGGTCGTGACCAGGAGGTCGGCCGTCAGGAGTACCACCTCGGGAACCGGCGGCGCCCCGGGCACCGACGCCAACTGGCGCAGTCCGTCGGCCTCGTCGGCCACGCCCGGGCCGACCTTTGCCACCAGGCGCCGTCCGTCGAGGGCGACTCGCCAGGTCGTAGCGGTCAGAACCTCGACAGCATCCGGTCGGCCCAGTGCGTTATCGAACCGCGACAGCCAGTCGCTCGACGAGCCCACGGCACGCCGCCTCGATCAGCTCAAGTGTGTGGTCAAAGTCGCTGCTGTCTCCGCCCCACGGATCCGGCACCTCATCGTCGCCTGGTGGCGCTGCGGGGTCGAACGAGCGCAGCAGCTGAATGTGCGACCGGTCTCGCGGCCCGCGAACGAGACGCAGTACCTGGTCGACATTCGAACGATCGGCGCACAAGACGAGCTCGCAATCGGCGACGTCGTCGGGCGTGATTCGCCGAGCCCGGTGGGCGTCGCCCGCCGGCCATCCCCGTCGGCGAAGGGCGGCCACCGCCCTGCGGTCAGCCGCCTCTCCCACGTGGTAGCCGGCGGTGCCGAAGGATTCGACCAGGAATCGCTCGCCTAGCCCCGCCTCCTCGACCATCGCCCGACCGACGACCGCCGCCATCGGCGAGCGGCAGATATTGCCCAGGCAGACCATCGCTACGCGTTTCCGGCCAACCGAAGGCATCGTCATCGCACCAGCACCACACCAGCATCGCACGACGTCACGACACCGCATTTCTTCGACCGGCGCGCCTACGATCGGCCGGGCATGCGAGACAGCGCGCTGGTTGGCGCCCGATGACCCTCGGCCTGCCCGATGGCATACACGGCTGCCTGTTCGACCTCGACGGCGTGCTGACCCGTACCGCCTCGGTGCACGCCGCCGCCTGGAAGGAGATGTTCGACGAGTTCCTGCGCGCCCACGCCACTCAGACCGGGGAGGCCTTCGTGCCCTTCGACGTAAACGACGACTACGGCCCCTACGTCGACGGCCGGCCGCGCGCCGACGGGACCCGCTCCTTCCTCGCCTCACGGGGGATCCTCCTGCCGGCAGGCGACGCAGACGACCCTCCCGACGCGCTCACGATCAACGGCCTCGGGAATCGCAAGAACGAACTGGTGCTGGAGCGGCTGGCCCACGACGGGGTGGAGGTGTTCGAGGGTTCGGTGCGCTATGTCCAGGCGGTCCGCGACCACGGGCTGCGCCGAGCGGTGGTGTCATCGAGCGCCAATACCGCCCAAGTGCTCGACGCCGCCGGAATCGCAGCCTTGTTCGAGGCTCGCATCGACGGACTGGTGGCGGCCGAGCGGCAGCTGGCGGGCAAGCCCGCTCCTGACATGTTCCTCGCTGGTGCCGCGGCCCTGGGCCTCGAGCCGGCGGCCGCGGCGGTGTTCGAGGATGCCCTGGCGGGGGTCGAGGCGGGCCGAGCCGGTGGCTTCGGCTTTGTGGTCGGCGTGGACCGGGTGAGCCACGCCGCCGCCTGGAAGGAGATGTTCGACGAGTTCC
>JAUTXM010000257.1 GCA_030838025.1 Acidimicrobiaceae bacterium | reverse complement strand
TGACATGCTCGATGGGGTTCAAGCCTTCTGGGACGGGCTCTGGGCCGATCACCTCGCAGGGCGGTCCATGCCATGAGAGCTCGTGCGTCGGTGTGGCCCGAAACAACCTCGCCCCGCCGGGCTGCTGAGTGGGCGCCTCCGGTAGCGGCTGAGGTTGAGGCTGAAGTTGAGGTTGAGGCTGAGGCGGTCGGGCGGTGGGATGGCGCGGGGACATTTTTTGGTGTCGCCGGGACGGGTGAGACCGTTGACGAGGCGACGATGATCCTGCCCACCCGGGCGCCGGCTCGGTACTTCCAGGGGTGGGACTACCTCGAGCTGTGGGTCGGCAACGCCCGGGCCTTCTCGGGGTGGCTGGCCTCGGCCTTCGGGTTCGACATCGTGGCCTACGCCGGGCCGGAAACGGGCTGCGCCGAGCGTGCGTCCTACGTCCTCGAGCAGGGGGCCATCCGGTTCGTCATCACCGCGGCCCTCGGGCCGGCGTCGCCGATCGCCGACCACGTCCGGGCGCACGGCGACGGCGTTCGCGACCTCGCCATCCGGGTGTCGTCGGCCACCGCGGCGTATGACGCGGCCCTGGCTCGCGGCGCCGTGGGCGTCATCCCCCCGTGGACCGAGGAAGACGACTCGGGCAAGGTGACACGCGCCACCATCGCCATCTACGGGGACACGCAGCACACCTTCGTGGAACGGTCGGCGTATATGGGGGCGTTCCTGCCTGGTTTCAGCGCCGAGGCGGCGCTGCTGCCGCCGTCACCGGGCGGACCGCCCGTCGACCTGCGCCTGATCGACCACGTGGTGGCCAACGTGTACCGCGGGGCGCTGGACCGCTGGGTCGACTTCTACCGCGGAACCCTCGGGTTCGAGGAGATGGTCCACTTCGACGACGCCCAGATCTCGACCCAGTACTCGGCGCTCATGTCGACCGTCGTGTGGGACGGGTCGCGGGTGGTGCTGCCGATCAACGAACCGGCGGACGGGCCCCGCAAGAGCCAGATCCAGGAATACCTCGAGTGTTATGGGAGCCCCGGGGTGCAGCACATCGCCCTCGCGACCGACGACATCGTGGCATCGGTGAAGGCGCTTCGAAGCCGGGGGGTGCGGTTCCTGACCGTGCCCGACACGTACTACGAGGATGCCCGCTCCCGCCTGTCCGGGATCGACGTACCGTGGGGTGCGCTGCAGGAGCTGGGCATCTTGGTCGACCGCGACCAAGACGGATACCTGCTGCAAATCTTCACCGAGAACGTCTCCGACCGGCCGACGGTGTTCTTCGAGATCATCCAGCGGGAGGGCGCCACGGGGTTCGGGGCGGGCAACTTCAAGGCCTTGTTCGAGGCCATCGAGCGGGCCCAGGAGCGGCGCGGACACCTGTGAGAGTTTGGGGTCGCCAGGACCCCCGGTCGGCGTGGCATGCTGAGGGGCCCGTGGTGGCCGTAGCTCAGTTGGTTAGAGCGCCAGGTTGTGGCCCTGGAGGTCGGGGGTTCAAGTCCCCTCGGTCACCCTGGAGCGGCGGGTAACCTCGCCCCTCCGACATCACCACGCGCCTCTAGCTCAACGGCAGAGCAACGGACTCTTAATCCGCAGGTTCCGGGTTCAAATCCCGGGGGGCGCACCACGAACTCGCTGTTCAGAGCCCATTTCTTCATCGCCGCCGGTCGACGATCCACCCACTATCCCGTCGAGACTACCCCGTCAGCACCCCGTCTTGGAGGACGGGAGCACGAACCGGGCTGGGGGTACTCAGGCACGGGGACAGGCGCGATCGGCTATAACCTGGTTGCTTCTCGCATGCAATCCGGATACACTCGACTGCATGGCGACCAAAACCATCGGCTTCGCGGTGGCAGAAGAGGACGAACCCAGGCTGGACCGGCTCACCGCTAAGTTCGGCCACGGAAACCGCTCGGCCTTCCTCCGGGAAGCCATGCACCAGATGGAAGTCGTCGACCGAGCCGAGCGACTCGCCGCTCTCCAAGCCTACGGCGTCGAACGTTCAGCGACCGCCGCCCTCACCGCCGAGGAGGCTCTTGACGTGGTCAGGCGGGTCCTCAAGCGACGATGACCACGGCGGTCACCGTCGATGTCAACATCTTCGTCGGTGCGGTCGTCGGCGGCAACGACATCTTCAATTCGTGGCCCTCGCCGCCGCCGGTGCGGGGCAATCTCGCGGCCAATGTCATTGGCATCCTCAACGACGGCCGCGAGTTCAGTCTCTTTCTGTCCGAACACATCCTGGCGAATGTGCTGCGGGTGCTCACCGGCCGTCCCCCTCTCGGATACGGCTGGGCCGTCGAGCGGGCCGAGGAATACATCGAACTTCTCGTCGAGATCGCCGAGACCTCCGGTGGCGCGATCGTGGAATCCGCCGAAACCGTCACCGACTGCCCCGACTACGAAGACAACCGCATTCTCGAATGTGCGGCCGCCAGCGGCTCCCTCCTGATCGTCAGCGACGACACCGACCTCACCTCGATGTCGCCGTGGAGGGGTACGCCGATCGTCACCGCCGACGAGTTCGTGAAGAGAACAGACGCTATGCGTCGTGGGCGTCGCCGGTAGCAAGAGCGACGTCCTACTGGACTTCACAACGGCTCGGTCAGAACAATACCGAGCGCAGAATATGTGACGTTCTCGTGACTGGTCAGGTTGCTTCCAGCAGGCGGTCTGCCACCGGAGGCAATCAGTCCGTGCCGTACCGGCTCACCAACCAACGAAGGTTCGAGGCCTAGCGCATCGACGCGGCGAATGATGTCGAGAACCCGACTGCGGCTCATTCCCTGTCCGACAACCCAGCGGATGAACGAGGATGGGAGGGATGGCGCACATCAAGACGTTCGACCACATCGGCATCACGGTCGCCGATCTCGACTGGTCACGGCGTTCTTCGTCGGACTGGGCCTCGAGGTCGAGAGTCGCACCTTCGTGGAGGGCGAGTTCCTGGACACCGTCTGCGGCATTCCGGATTCGCGCACCGAGATCGAGATGCTGCGGCCGCCCGACGGAGGAACGAGGCTGGAGCTGTCGAGCTTCATCCGGCCAGATCACGTTCCCGGATCACCCGCCGCGATGGCCAACGAGCTGGGCCTGCGCAACGTGTGCTTCGAGGTCGATGATCTCCCCAGGATCGTCAACGACCTCGCCGCCGCGGGCTACGGGCTGGTGGCCGGCATCGGAGACTTCGAGGACGCCTGGCGGATGACCTACGCCCGTGAGCCGGAGGGGGTCATCGTCGGACCACGGCGACTGGGACTTCGCGGTCGACGACGGCCTGTTCCATCACCAGGGCGGCGCCGCCATCGTGCTCAAGGTCACTCCGACAAAAGTGCTGCCGTTCGCCAAGGGTGAGTTCGCGCAGACCCGCTATCGCTTCGCGGCCCCGAAGCGGAACAGTCGATGACACGCGCTCGACGGGCGGAGGGTCTCTGAGCCGGCGTTCGGGGGCAGGCCCCGGTGCGCGATTCAGGCGCGCGGTTCTGGGACGCGTAACCCCAATGCTCGTGACGTTGCGTCGCCTTATGGCCGAAGGATCATCGCGGTCGAGACGTCCGCGGGTCAAGGCCCCGGACTCTGCGGAGCGGCCGCCGCTTGGTTGCTTCGTAGCGAGCACCGCCGGGCACGTGCCATCCCGCGATCTTCCGGACGACGGATGAGCATCGCTCCGTGAGCCGTCACGATCGCGGCCAGAGCCTCAGGGCTGCGATGCACGGCGGGGCCGACAAGTCCGACTCCCTCATGGCGCTCCTCGCGAGCAGGGTCATCGTGGGTCCCTTCACCGCAATGGACATCGCCAAAGGGACGGTGATCACCGACATCAAGAAACGTCACAGCCGTCGAGTTCATCGCATTCTTGATCAAAGAACAACCGGGACGTCCCCGCCGACCTGGATGTGCACGTCATCTTGGAACCGGGATGGCGAAGCAACCACGCCTGGACCCTGGCGTCTTGTGGGTAGCCAGCTTGTCCACATTTTCATTTCACGCCAACATACGGGTCATGGATGGAACATCGTCGAGTGGTGGTTCTCGGCGCTCACGACCAAGAACCTGCAACGCTCCGCTCATCGCAGTGCTAAGAACTACCCGCGGGCATACGCGAATGGATCAAGATATGGAACGAGAACCCCACCCCGTTCATGTGGCACAAGACCGCGGAAGAACTTCTCGAACGCCTCGCCGGCTGCTGCGCCGCCATCAAACAGGCACCGACGCGCGCGCGCACTAAATACCCTACTTCCGCGAGGAGTCAACCGGACAGGACACAAGGCGAGCAGCTATCGCCTCAGACCGAACCTAGAGCTATCAACATACTTATCTACGGTCACCAGGCAACTCGCATGACTTACGTTCAGGGATACCGCATCACGTAGATCGAGAACGCGAGCGCGCTGCGAGAAACGCGAAGCCCAGGAATACCGGGCCAAGAAGACGAAGACACGTGATCACGGCCTGGGATACGGCAGAGTAGCCATCTATGTTTGGTGGGAATCCGACCATCGCCCGCAGCGAGACTAGCAAGGCTAGCGACCATCGATGATGAACTGAAGCCGATCTAGCCATCGCCATTAAGAGGCTGCCAACAATTGCCATAGCAACAAACCAGAGAAGAGGGCGAAGCGGACGAAGCGCGTAACCGCCAAAGCACCAGAATAGATGGAGGATCGTGCGATCAGCTCGACGCTCCTCAGCTCGCCGTCGCATCTCGAGTTCTCCATAGCGAAGGTCAGATCTTAGCGTGGTCGATACTCCAGGCCCGAGGGCGACAAGAAGACTCCCATAGATCTCCGCTATCCTAGTTGCCTCGACACGGTTGTATCGCTTCCTATCGTCCCTGTTCGGTTGCTGACGCCGAACCTTCGTCTTTTCCTCTCGCCACGATGCCTCGTCAGCGAGAATGTGTCGGGACGTCACAAACCTCGCCGAAAGAGGGGCGCCATCCCTTGAGAGGGCCTTCTTGACCCCCAATGACACGGAGCCCAGAAGAACTGTCCCTCTTAGTTCGGCGAGATCGAGATGCTGCACGCCGCCGAGCAGGCAGGACTTGAGGTTAACGTGCCGAAGGCTGGCGCCTTTCAGGTCTGAGTTGTGCAGGGAGTCAATGATTAACGGCGCGTCAACGGCGGACCCTGCGAGCGTCATCCCAATCAGAGAGCAGCCGATGATATTTAGGCCAACAGGCGGCTCCGGTTCGGCTATAACAGTGTCTGAAAGACTGCTCTCGACGCCGAACTGGCAATCAACGATCGAACGGCCATCAACTCCGTCGGAATCTCGAAGATGAACTGTACAATCGGCGATTCGTGTTCTAGGTCCGAAGTCGCAGTTGGAGAACCTCATCCCTGTGAAGAAGTCATTCTGTGTCATCACGAGACCACCGACAAACGAGCAGTGATCTAACTCAAAAGGCTGGCGAAAGACGCAGTCCTCGATACGGGTTACGCCCCCCACGATCAGGTTACGTCCACCACGGGCAGGCACCAGATGTTTGCTACCAATACTGAATCTAGCTTCAGGATGGCTATGATGGGGACCACTTCCCGGGCCCAGTTCGAGTCCCGAGAGGACAAAAGCGTCTCTCACCAGCAGTTCAGGAATGTCCGTCCAAGAAAGCACGGAGAGTGAGCTAAGTAGCACCGATCCGAACGTCCCAGATAGACGGATTCCATCCCACCCGGACGAGCTAATCTCGACCAGCCCCTCCGACTTAGCGTCCAAAAGCAAGAGAAGAGAGGTCCAATTTGTCGGATCCGGACGCATGTGGTCGATGACTACACTTCCGCCCACATGAAGACCGTTCAGGTTCGCACTGCCTCCTAACGTGAAGTCTCGCAACTGCACCTTACCGCAGACCTGTGCTGACTCAAGATGGATAGCATCAACGAATGCAGTCGTCAGTGTGAAATCGCCGGCCACCGTCGCATGTTCAGCGCGGAGCCCTGAACTATGAGGTAACCGATCAAGATGCAAGTCCGTCAGTGTCGCTGAGGTTCCGATCTCGCTATGGTCGAGTCCCACGCCGGCACAGTTAACCCAATGAACTTGGATATCGCTGGCGGTGCGCAGACCCGGCAGGTTGATGGCACCCACAACCTCAACGTTCTGTATGTGGAGGGACCCAAGGTCGCACCGTAACTCCAGATTGGGCGGAAGCTGCTCGTCCAGCCCTACAATACTATTGACCGTGAGATCCCGGATTTGTAAAGAGCCTTTAATGATAACCCCTGCTAGCAGGATTCCGCCAGCGACTTCGGGAAGACCGGATGGTCGATCATGCACGTCACCGAGATGTGAGAGGTCAATCTTCAGCGGCGCTTGGCCCTGTATAAGGATGTCCTGTCCACGCAAGTTGTAGAGCACAATCGGGCCAGCAACGCGTTCGAGTGCCAGGGTCACGCGGCCCTGGACAGCAGCACCGGACAGATGTATGCCGGATTGCCCCACCTGAACTCCAGTTCCCTGGTAGGTAATAATCTCCAGGTCGCCGGCAAGCGAGAATAGGCGAGGATTTCCGATCGTAACGTCG
Organism: Acidimicrobiaceae bacterium; assembly: GCA_030838025.1. Classification (GTDB taxonomy): domain Bacteria; phylum Actinomycetota; class Acidimicrobiia; order Acidimicrobiales; family Palsa-688; genus JALYXV01. The sequence continues at coordinate 1,508 of JAUTXM010000257.1, read as the reverse complement.
CCATCGATTCGTGTCCCGCGCAGATCGAGTCCATCGCATTGTCTGAGCCCTGAGAGGTCGAGGCCATCGGGGAAAGAAACGCCGCGCGCGTCGATCGTTCCTATCTTTGCTTTTGAAGCGATACACTTATCAAGAAGCGTTGTGACCATTCGGCCCGAGATTCCCTCGAACTGACGAAGATCCCAATCGCCACCCTCACTACTGAGATCGTCGCAAAGACGAAGCCACTCGGCGGACACTGACAACGCTGCGCCGCCCGGATCAGAACTCACGGTTCAGTCTACCAAGTGATCGGATGAGAGCGCTTGCTTCGCTCTTGCCGAATGGGCCGGATGCCCTACGAGGCGACCCGTAGCCGGGTGTTCATCGGACGGGCGCTGCGCAGCCTCGGCGACGAGGGATCGGCGGGCGCCGCTCTGCGGGGGGACCGAAAGGCCCCGGCGGGCTGAGCACTCGCGACATCGAAGTGCTCCGCCTGGTCGCGGCCGGGAAAAGCAACCGCCCAACTCGTGCTGGCAGAGAACACCGACGCCCGGCAACCTCTCCACCCTCTTCACCTCGCTCGACCTCATCTCCCTGACCGCCGCCGCTGCGTTCGCCTACAAACACCACCCAACCTGATCCCCAACGAGCCTTCCCGACAATACGGCGGCCGTCGGACAGACCTGCCATCTACTACTCGCGACGCGGTAACCCAGCCTCCACCCGCAGTAATAGAGCCGAGAACACAAATCCTTCACTGGGGCGTCCCAATAAGGCGCCCACGGCCGACACTCGATATAGCTCATTGGTGCCGGTCGCGGACAGGCAACAATCGCGAGCACAGGGAACCGGAGGGTCCCTCCAACGGATACAGAACGTCGGTCGGGCGACGGCGGACAAGTGACGGTGGAGGCCCCAGCGGTAAAGCATACTCGGCGATCTGTCGGTGTCGTTACTTTCGCTGCCACGGGTAGGCGGGTCGGATTAGGCAACGACGTCGTAATGGACTCCGAGTTCCGCAGTACCGGCCCGCAGTATCGGCGCGTCTGTAGTCACTTGCAAATCTCCGTCGACGAGCAGGGGCACGGCGCTCAGAACGTTGAGTCGCCGAGGAACGCGAATCGCAAGCATTACCGGCACGACGACACGAGGGTTCAGGAGACCAATGTCGTCCGGCAAGTCCTGTAAAGCGTTGATCACAGGTCGGCGGAAAGGACCGGCTGCCGGCCTGTAGTGGCGGCGATCGCTCGGCGCCTTTGCCCATGCCCGAACGAGTACGCCGTGCGCGAGTGGCGTCCCGACGCTGAGCGGAAACTCGTCGGATTCATCGCGCCATTACGCAGCCACGGCGGCGTCCGGATCCTTCCGAGGACGGAGCCCTTACGGCAGCATCTGCTGTGGCAGCTATGTTACCCAGGGTCGAGGCGGGCGAGCAATTGGGTGAGTCGAACTGTCGGCTCGAGGCCCAGTTCGGCGCGTAGCAACACTCGATAACGCTCGTACTCCGCGGTTGCCTCGGATTTGTT
>JAUTXM010000251.1 GCA_030838025.1 Acidimicrobiaceae bacterium | reverse complement strand
GGTGGCCATCGATTGCGCCAACGGAGCCGCGTCGGTGACCGCACCGGACCTGCTGGCGATGGCCGGCGCCGACGTGGTGGCCGTGCTGGCCAACCATCCCGATGGGACCAACATCAACGACCGATGCGGATCGACCTATCCCGCGGGCCTGCAGGCGGCGGTGGTCGACGCCGGCGCCGACGTCGGCCTGGCGCTCGACGGCGACGCTGACCGTGTCATCGCGGTCGACCACACCGGCTCGGTGGTCGACGGCGACCAGATGATCGCGGCGCTGGCGCTGGACCGAATGGCCCGGGGGGAGCTGGCCGGTGCGACGGTGGTGGTGACGGTCATGACCAACCTCGGGTTCCACCTGGCCATGGCCGACCACGGGGTGGCGGTGCACACCACGCCGGTCGGGGACCGCTACGTCCTCGAGGCGCTCGACCGCGGCGGTTGGTCCCTCGGGGGCGAACAGTCCGGCCACGTGATCTTTCGGGACCTGGCCACCACGGGCGACGGCGTGCTGACAGGGCTGCAGCTGCTCGACGCCGTTGCCCGCTCGGGGCGGTCGCTGGCCTCGCTGGCGGGAGATGCCATGGTGCGCCTCCCTCAGGTGCTGCGCAATGTGCCCGTGGCCCACCCGGGCGGTTTGGCGGACGCGGCCGACGTGTGGGCCGAGGTGAAAGCGGTCGAGGCGGGCTTCGGCGACCGGGGCCGGGTCGTGTTGCGTGGCAGCGGGACCGAAGCGTTGGTCCGGGTCATGGTGGAGGCGCCGACCCATGCCGAGGCGGAAGCCGCGGCCGCCCGACTCGCCGACGCGGTGGCCCAGGCTATTGGCTAGGGGTTGGGGTTTTGCGCATTGCAACTATTGCAAATCGCAACGATATTCAGATCAGGTTGGTCCGGATAGCAATCGCAACCGCGTGGGTACGATTCCTGGCGCCGAGCTGCCGCATGACCTGATGGATCGTTTTCTTGATGGTGCTTTCCGAGTACGCCAGCCTGCGGGCAATGCCGACGGCCGAAAGTCCTTCGCCGATCAACCGTAGAACAGCAACCTCCCGCGGCGTGAGCGCCTCCTGGGAATATCGGTAACTGCCCGTCTCATCCAGTGTCAGCACCTCTATCGCTTCTCCCCAGGAGGTTCCTACCACGAGTTCTTGGGCGCGAAGAATAACGTATTGCAAGCTCCGCAACGACGCGTTGACCGTTTCGATCATTTCTCCTGAGAATCAGAGTTATTTGAGCAGGCAACAATATGAAACCCACCGTTGCGGTGACGCGTAAGGCATTCGCCCGCGCCTCATGCCGGGTGATGACGTGCTGGTAGACCGGGTCGACCAGCGTCGAGTCGATACCGCAGGTTGCCGCTCCGCCTCGGCCGCCTGGACGCGCTCGGTCGCCCGGCCTCTCATCGAGGACACAGAGGACTCTCAGGATCCGTTCAGGCGGACGTAGTTGGGTAAACCCCAGGCCGTGCTGGAAAGGATGTCGTATGAGCAGGCGTTGGGTCGGGCAACCCGTGGGTAGTGTCGCAGTGGTTCTCGTGATGGGTATCGCCCTCGCCGCCTGCGGCGGTGGTTCGGCCAAGGTGGTGGCGCCGGTGACCACCACGACCGTTGCCGGGCGCGGTGCCCGCCAGGAAGCGTTCCGGCAGTGCATGCAGAGCCACGGCGTCACGGTGCCCGCGGGGAGCGGCCTCGGGTTCGCCGGTCGAGGCGGCGCGGGCGGCACGGGTGGGACGGGTGGCACCGGCGGGACGGGTGGCACCGGTGGGACGGGTCGCTCGATTCCCACGACGACACTTCCGCCGGGCGTGACGTCGCAGCAGTGGCAGGCGGCACTGTCGGCCTGCAACAGCACGCTTCCCACCCGGGGCAACCTCCAGAACAACCCGCAGTTCCAGCTGTACTACAACTGCCTGCAGACCTATCTGATGACCCACGGCGGCACCACCTTGCCGCCGCTCAGCCAGGGCGGGGCGGGCATCTTCGGCGGCGGCGGCGGCGCTGGCGCCGGCGGGACCGACTCGACCGCGACTACGAACCCCGGGCTGCAGGCGGCGCGCGACCACTGCGTGGCGTTGCGACCCGCGCCCGGGACGGGCTCGACGACGACGACGTCGAAGCCGTGACTGCTGGGCACCCCGATGAGCTCTAGAACTCGAACCGTCACCATCAGCGCGGCGCTGGCCGTCGTGATCTTCGTGGTGGCCTGGCTGGCCGTGCACACGATCTACGGCTCGGCGTCCGCGAAGTCAGTCACCCGCACCGCGACTGTGCAGGTGGGGACCGTTCAGGCCACGGTGACGGCGACGGGAAACGTCGCACCCTCGGCGGCACTGGCGGTCAACTTTCAGGCCAGCGGCATGGTGACCGAGGTCGATGTCAAGGCAGGCGATCAGGTGAAGGCTGGCCAGGTCCTGGCCAAGGTCGACGACACGCAGACCCAGGCGGCGCTCACCTCGGCCTCGGCGGCGCTCACGTCGGCTCAGGCCAATCTGGCCAATGTGCAACAACCGCTGACCCCCGCCCTGGCGGCTCAGAATGCCGTCGCCTTGGCGACGGCCCAACAGCAGGTGGTGACGGCGCAATCGAACGTCGCGTCCGCTGAGCAGAGTGCCGGCCTCAACGCCGTCGGCTACCAGAACACCCAAAACCAGGCCTTGGCCCAGCTGAATCGCGACACCAACCAGTTCACCGCCGACCAGGCCAACTGCGCCACGGCGACGACCGGCGCCCCGACGGGCGGCCAATCGTGTGCCACCCAGCTGGTGCAGGACCAGAACACCGTTGCCAAG
>JAUTXM010000241.1 GCA_030838025.1 Acidimicrobiaceae bacterium | reverse complement strand
CCGGAAGGCGTTGCGGCCCACCACGGCCTTGTTGAACTGGACCGGATAGCCGGTGAGGCGGCTGACCAGGCGGCTGGTCCGGGCCAGCTCCTCGGTGCGGACCCCGGTCTCGAGCCCTGGGAACTGGTCGGGCCGGATCTTGAGCGCCATCACCACTTCTTCGAGCGCTGCGTTGCCCGCTCGTTCGCCCAGCCCGTTGACGCACACCTCGATCTGGCGGGCCCCCCCTTGAACTCCGGCCAGCGAGTTGGCGACCGCCAGGCCCAGGTCGTTGTGGCAGTGCGTCGACAGGACGTAGTCCCCCTTGATCTCGCGGCGGACATACTGGATCAGGGCACCGAAGTCCCAGGGGATCCCGTAGCCGACCGTGTCGGGGATGTTCAGGGTTGTGGCACCGGACGCCACCGCGATCTCCAGTACCTCCATCATGAAGTCGAGGGGCGTGCGGGTGGCGTCCTGGGGGCTGAACTCGACGTCGTCGGTGTGCTCGCGGGCCCGGCTCACGCCGGCCGCCGTCGCCGCCTTCACCTGAACCTCGTTCATCTTGAGCATGTGTTCCATGTGCTGGGGGCTGGTCGAGATGAACACGTGGATGCGAGCGCGAGCCGCATCCTTCAACGCTTCCCAGCACCGGTCCACGTCGGAGCGCTGCGTGCGCGACAGGCCTGCGATCACCGGACCGCCTTCCCGGCCGACGGTGCGAGCAATTCCCTGGACCGCCTCGAAGTCGCCCACGCTGGCGACAGGGAAGCCGGCCTCGATGTAGTCCACGTTGAGGCGGGCCAGCTGTTCGGCGATCTCAAGCTTCTCGGCCGCGTCAAGCGAGATGCCCGGCGACTGCTCGCCGTCACGCAGGGTGGTGTCGAAGATGATCACTCGCTCAGCCATTGCAGTTGGTCCTTTCGGTGGTCACGGGCAAAACACGGGCAAAACACGGGCAAAACAAAACCTCCTGGCCAGAGGCGCAGGAGGCGGTGGGCGAGTCCCGGAAGGGGCTCGCCGTCAGGTAAGGAGGAGGAACGACAGGTAGGAGGCCGGAGTCATGCCCAACCATCGTCGCATGGTTGCATCCCACCCGTCAAGAAGCCGACCCGATACCGTCGAGGGCATGGCGAGGCGTTTTTTGCGTTTCCTGCTACCGAGCGGGCTGCTGCTGGCGGTCGTGCTCCTGGTTCGGCGCACCGTTCACCTCCGCGAGGAGCTGTGCCACGTCGTGCCGTCCCGGGACCCGTGGCCACCCATCACCGAAGGCGGACGTACCGAGCCACTCGAAGCAACGCCCGAAGTAACGCGCGAGGAGCCCGCGGCATGGCTGGCCCCCGTGGACGGGGCGTGCCCGCCCACGCACCCCATCAAGGCCAAAGAGGCCAGCGGCATCTACCAGCCGCCCGGCATGGTCAACTACAACCGGACCAGGCCCGATCGCTGCTATGCCGAGGAATCAGCGGCGCAAGCCGATGGCTTCACCAAAGCCAAACGCTGACCCGCTACTGCTTCGAAAACGCCACCTCGGTAATCGGGTTGTCAGGTCCCAATACCAACGCCCCGCCTTCCCTCCTGGCCTTCGCCTTCATCGCCGCCAGCGGGTGGCCCCTTTCCGTGAACAGGACCCGGACGCGGGCATCTCCCTCGCCCCGCCCGGCCACGGGCGCAACAACCGCGGCAGTTCCGGTCGCGGTGTCGACCACAAAGGGAACGAAGTCGTCGTGCATGAAGCGAGGAATGGCGCACATCGCCTCGGGATAGTTGTGCACCCCGGCCGCGAGCGGCGCACCGGACTTGACCCTTCCCGTGTGCCCCGGTTTTGGAATGGGAACACAGGAATTCCAGATGCTGTCGACGTACTTCGCAGTTCCGGCGTTGTCCGTGACGGGAGTGGTGAGCAGGTCCACGTCGGCGTAACCGAGCCTCGTAAGCTCGGGGATGGTCTCGGGAAATGCCGCCGTTATGGCTGCTGCATTCTGTCGTAAGGCGTCCACTTTCGCGGGGTCGGCGCAGAACTGAGCGGCCCATTCAATCCCCGCCCAGTTGAGGACCAACCGCCAGTGGGTGCCGTCATACAGCCAGATCGATCCGGCGTGGTGCGCCTCGATAGGGACGGGACCGTAGGGATTGGGGTCGAGCGTGGCCACGATCTTCTGCACCGCCGCCCGGGCCCGCACGAACTCTCTCGATGAGGTGCGAGCAGAATGGCCGGCGACGTTCTGTTTCAGCGTCATGCCGACCGTGACCTGGTGGACGATGGACACCGATCCAGTCACCGCATTGTCGGGCATCTACAACTCCGTGATCGCCACCGCGCCCAGAATACCGGGCGCCGCCAGCAGCGCCTCGACCACCCCGGCCCGAACCGGTTCCTCGAACGACAACGCCATCATCGCCGTCCGCCCGGCGAAACCGGCCGCACCGCCCGCACCGCCCGCACCGCCCGCACCGCCCCCATGCCCCGCACGGCTGCGCCCCAACTTGAGATCGACGATGTTCATGCCCGCGTCGCGCAGGATCTCGGCCACGACGGCCACCATTCCCACCCGGTCGTCATTGCGGACCACCAGCATCGAACGGGCGATGGGCAACTCGATGTCGTGGTCGTCGACCATCACGATCTTGGGCTCGGCCCGCAGCCCGAAAAGCGTCCCCGACAGGGCGTGGCTCCCGCCCCGGAGGGTGATCAGGTTGACGTAGTCCTGCGATGCCAGTGCGGTCGTGGCACGGACGGATAACCCCCGCTCCTCCGCCAGCTGCGGGGCGTTGACGAACGACACCGGCTCGTCGGTGGCGGCCGAGAACAGGCCCTTCAGAACGGACAACGTGAGGATCCGGGTGTCGTACTCGGCCAGCTGCCCTTCGTACTCGATCTCCAATACGGGGGCCAGCTTGCCGGCCAGCAATGCGAACAGCCGCCCCAGCCGCTCGGCCAGGGGCAGGAACGGGCGCACCGTCTCCGACGCCTCCGCTGCCCCGATGTTGACCGCGTAGGGGACGAACTCCCCGGCCAGGGCCAGTTCGACCTGCTCGGCGATGGCGATTCCGGCCTTGTCCTGCGCCTCCTTGGTCGACGCGCCCAGGTGTGGGGTCACGACGACCGACGGCAGCCCGAAGAGGGGCGACGAGACCATGGGCTCCGACGAGAACACGTCGATCGCGGCACCCGCGATTGCCCCCGACGCCACCGCCGTGGCCAGCGCCGCCTCGTCGACGATGCCGCCTCGAGCAGTGTTGATGACCCGCAGGTCGGGCTTGGCCTGGGCCAGCAGATCGGCCCCAATGATGCCAATGGTCTCGGGCGTCTTGGGCAGGTGGACGGTGAGGAAGTCGGACTGGCGCACCACGTCCTCCAGCGACAACAGCTCGACGCCCATCTGCTTGGCCCGCTCAGGCGCCACGTAGGGGTCGAACGCCACCAGCCGCATCCCGAAGGCGTGGGCCCGCTGGGCGACGAGGGCACCCACTCGGCCCAAGCCGACGATCCCGAGCGTCTTGCCGTGGACCTCGACGCCTTCCCAGCGGGACCGCTCCCAGCGACCGGCGGTGAGGGCGGCGTGGGCCTGGGGGATGTTTCGGGCCTGGGCCAGGAGCAGGGCGACGGTGTGCTCGGCGGCCGACAAGATGTTGCTTCGGGGGGCGTTGACGACCATGACGCCGCGGCGGGTGGCGGCAGCTACATCGACGTTGTCCAGGCCGATTCCGGCGCGGCCCACTACCACCAGGTCGTGTCCGGCCTCGATGACCGCAGCGGTGACCTTGGTCTCCGAGCGGATCACGAGGGCGGCCGCCCCCACAACCGCAACCAGCAGCTCGCTCACCGACAGCCCGAGGCGGACGTCGGTGTCGTGGCCCGCGGCGCGCAGCGTCGCCAGCCCTCGTTCGGCGATCTCCTCGGTTATCAGGACGCGGGCCATCAGATCGCTCCGAGGGGACTGGCGGCTTTAGCCGTCAGGTGAATCGGGGCTCGGGGCGTAGCCCCGACCTCCCCAGTGAGTGTCACACCCCGCTCGTAGTCTGATCTCGTCATGTCGGACGCCCGTTTTCGCCGATCGGCTGGTGGGGTCACCTCCCTGGGTTTGCACGTGGTGTGGTGTCCGAAGTACCGCCGCAGGGTGCTCGGCGGCCGAGTGGCGCTACGCCTGAACGAGCTGCTCGACGAGATCGCGGCTGACAACGACTGGCAGATCGTCGCTCGTGAGGTGATGCCCGACCACGTGCACCTATTCGTGCG
>JAUTXM010000228.1 GCA_030838025.1 Acidimicrobiaceae bacterium | reverse complement strand
CGTGGCCCGCCGCGACGGCGTGGTGGCGGGGCGGCTGTGCGTGCTCGCCACCTTCGCCGCCGTGGACCCCGCAGTGGCCGTTGAATGGCGGCTGCCCGACGGCCTCGAGGTGCGCCCGGGCGAGGTGATCGGCGTGGTGGAAGGCCCGCTGGCCGGCATCCTCACGGCGGAGCGCACCGCCCTCAACCTCCTCGGGCGGCTGTCGGGGATCGCCACCCTGACCCGGGCCTACGTGCGCGCCGCCCAGGGCAACGCCCGCATCCGCGACACCCGCAAGACCACGCCCGGGTTGCGGGCCCTGGAGAAGGCGGCGGTGCGGGCCGGGGGGGGCGCCAACCACCGCGGCTCGCTGTCCGACGGCATCTTGATCAAGGACAACCACCTGGCGGGGATGACGATCACCCAGGCGGTCCGGCGGGCGCGGCGGCGCTGGCCGGGCCAACTGGTGGAGGTCGAGTGCGACACCTCCGAGCAGCTGGCCGAGGCGCTCGACGCGGGCGTCGACATGGTCCTGCTCGACAACATGGACCCCGAGGAGGTGGCGGCCGCGGCCGCCTTGGTCGCCGGGCGCTGCCCGATCGAGGTGTCGGGAGGCGTGACCTTGGACCGTGTGGCCGCCTACGCGGCCGCGGGCGCGGCGTTCATCTCGGTCGGGGCACTCACCCACTCGGCCCCGGTGCTCGACATCGGCCTCGACCTGGTCGACGGCTGAGGCGTCATGCTGCTCGCCATCGACGTGGGCAACACCCAGACGGTGATCGGGATGTTTGCCGACGGCTCCGGGTCGTCGCTGGTGCACCAGTGGCGGATCTCCAGCCACGCCGAGCGCACCGCCGACGAGATGGCGATGATCATCTCCCAGCTCCTGGAACTGCAGGGCCTCGACGCCGACGTGGTCGACGGGATCGCCGTCGCCTCGGTCGTGCCCCGGACAACGGCGGCGTTGCGGGAGATGAGCGAGAAGTGGTTCCCCGTCACGACCGTGATCGTCGAACCCGGCGTACGGACCGGGATGCCGATCCTCTACGACAACCCGAAAGAGGTGGGCGCCGACCGCATCGCCGACGCGGTCGCGGCGTACGACCTGTACGGGGGGCCGACGATCGTGGTCGACTTCGGCACCGCGACGACGGTCGAGGCGATCTCGGCTCGGGGTGAGTACCTGGGTGGGGCGATCATGCCGGGCATCGAGATCTCGCTCGACGCCCTGTTCGGCCGGGCGGCGGCCCTGCGCCGGGTGGAGCTGGTCGAGCCCCGCAACGTGATCGGGAAGAACACCATCGAGGCCATCCAATCGGGTGCCATCTACGGTTTCGCCGCCCAGGTCGACGGACTTACGGCGCGCTTCGAGGCTGAGCTGGGGGAGTGCACGGTCGTGGCGACGGGCGGCCTCGCCGGGCTCATCGCCCCGCTGACCGAGAGCATCGACCACCACGAACCGTGGCTGACCCTGAACGGCCTGCGAATCATCTTCCAGCGCAACGTCAACGGCTGACTACTGGACTGCGAGGATGGCGGGCGTGGCCACCGTTCCGTACCGCTTCCAGCCGACCCATTCCATTGGCGAGGTGCGGTCGGCGTACGACGGCCTGGCGGCTGAGACCGAGACGGGCGACTCGGTCACGGTGGCCGGCCGGCTCATGCTCCGGCGGGGGCAGGGCAAGTTGGCCTTCGGGCAGCTGACCGACTGGACGGGAACCATCCAACTGTTCTGCGGCGTGGATTGGACGCAGGACTTCGAGGGTTTCAAGAAGCTGGCGCTGGGCGACTGGATCGGCGCTTGCGGCTCGGTCGTGACGACCCGGACGGGTGAGCTGTCGGTCAAGGTGCGGTCGTGGACACTGCTGGCGGAGACCCAGCGGGGGTTCGGCGACAAGTGGAAGGGCATCATCGACGTCGACATCCGCTACCGCCAGCGCTATGTGGACCTGTGGGCCAATCCGTCCTCGCGTGCCGCCCTGCTGCTGCGCAGCCGCATGATCTCGTTGATTCGGCGGTGGTTGGAGGAACGGGGGTTCGTCGAGGTCGAGACGCCGATCTTCCACGCCATCGCCGGTGGAGCCCTGGCCAAGCCGTTCGTGACCCATCACAACTCGCTGGACATGGACCTGTTCTTGCGGGTGGCGCCCGAGCTGTACCTGAAGCGCCTCGTCGTCGGGGGTTTCGAGCGGGTCTACGAGATCGGCCGGGTGTTCCGCAACGAGGGGCTGTCGACGCGGCACAACCCGGAGTTCACGATGCTGGAGCTCTACCAGGCCTACGCCGACTACGAAGACTTGATGGCGCTGACCGAGGAGTTGGTGTCGTGGCTGGCGACGGTGTTGGTGGGTACCACGTCGCTTACCTATGGCGGCCGGCCGCTGTCGCTGGCGCCGCCGTGGCGGCGGGCCACCCTGACGGAGCTGATCCGGGAGCACGCCGGGGTCGACGTCGATGTGTCGATGCCTGTGGAGGCGCTGCGCGCGGTGGCCGCGGGGCTCGGCGTGCCGGTCGAGGACGGTTGGGGTCCGGGCAAGGTGATCCTGGAGATCTACGAGAAGACCACCGAGGCCAACCTGTGGGAGCCGGTCTTCGCGATCGACTACCCCAAGGAGGTGTCGCCGCTGGCGCGCGACCACCGTCGTGACCCGGGCCTCGTCGAGCGTTTCGAGGCAATCGTGGCGGGACGGGAGCTGGGCAACGCCTTCAGCGAGCTGGTCGACCCAGTGGAGCAGCGGGTGCGGTTCGAGGACCAGGCCCGCGCCCGGACCGCGGGCGACGACGAGGCCATGTCGGTGGACGAGGACTACCTGCGGGCGCTCGAGTACGGGTTGCCGCCGACTGCGGGCCTGGGGATCGGCATCGATCGCCTCGCCATGCTGCTGACGGGCAACGAGGCCATCCGGGACGTAATCCTGTTCCCGACCCTCCGCCCCGAGCACCCGAATGCAGAGGGCGCGGGGCCCGAGTAGCGCCCGCGCCCCGTTGGCTTGGCTCTGGTCCCGCCCCGTGCGCGGTTCCCGCGGCACGTCCCGGCGTTCCGGCGTTCCGGCGTTCCGGCGTCCGGCGTTTCAGGTGTTCAGGCGCTCCGGCCTCCGGCGCTCCGGCGTTTCAGGTGTTCAGGCGGGCACTCGATGGGCGACCACGGTGAAGTTGGCCATGTCCTTGTTGTCCCTGATATAGCGCTGGGAGTGGTAGCTGACCGTTGACTGCGAGAAGCCGAGCACCGCCAGCATTCGCTGGACGACCTCGGGGTTGAGTCCCCACCAGCCGTCGTCGGGCTGGCCGGTGCGGGCGTCGGGCAGGAAGTTGATGTGGGCCGCGGAATAGCGGCGCAGGAGGCGGCGCCACCATGACGCTCCCGACCCCGCCGGCTCGGTGATGATCACCGTCTCGGTCGTCAGGTCGAGCGCCCGCTGGAGCGCCCCGAACGGGTCGCGGAGGTGGAGCAGGACCGCCGATACGGTCGTGACCTCGAACGGCCCCAGCTCGGCGGGGATCTGGTAGACGGTGCCGTGCGCCCGCCGGGCGCGGGACCCGAACGCTCGATGAGCGAACCACCAGCCGTTGGCGACGAGGTTCCGCCGGGCGAACTGGCGCTGTGCCATGGCCTGGCGGTCGGTGTGGGCGTACAAGAGAAGGTCACTCTGGTCGTCGGGTCCCAGGTCATAGGCGACCACGTCGGCGCCCTGCTGCTCCATCCAGAACGTGAGGTGCCCGCTGGCTGGGCCGATCTCGAGCACCCGTTTGCCGGCGAGGGGCACCTGGCCGAGGTACTCGGCCTCGTGCCCCCGCAGGTCCCATTCGCCGCTCGTGGTCCCGTATCCGGGGAGATCCATGACGTGGTAGAAGATGCAGTCCGCAATGTCGACGGCAGGCGGCGCCGCGGCGTACAGCTCCATTCCGACCATCCCGAGCTCCCGACTACGCCAGTTCGAGGGTGTCAACCAGGCGGTGCCCGAGCCCGGCGAGCGACCGCACGCACGGTGTGTCGCCCAACGCCCCGAGCGACTCCGATGCCTGATCGGCGTAGCGCCGGGCCACCTCGACCGATGCGACCAAGGCGTCGGTTTCCCTGATCATGTCCCGGGCTTTGTCCCGAGCAGGTGTATCCAGCCGGGCGCCGAGAAGATCGCGCAGCTCATCGCCGATCGAAGGGACCGCTAGGGCGCGGATCACCGGCAAGGTATACACCCCTTCGACCAGATCGTGGCCGGCGGGCTTGCCCAAGGACTGCTCGATGCCGATTACATCCAAGATGTCATCCCAGATCTGGAACGCCATGCCGAAGGCCTGCCCGAACTCGGTCAGCGCTTCGACCTGGTCCCGGGGAGCGTTCGCCACCAGGCCCCCGATCCGGCATGATGTCGACATCAACGAAGCGGTTTTTCCGGCAATGGCAGAGAGGTACGCCGCTTCCGTGCGGGCCGAGTTGTACCCGAACTGGATCTCGCCGACCTCGCCCTCGCACAGCCGCCCGATGGTGTGGGCCAGCAAGCCCGACACCTCCGTGCCCAGCGACGCCGCGATCTCCGACGCCCGCGCCAGGAGGAAGTCGCCTGCGACGATGGCCATCAGGTTGCCCCAGCGGGCATTGACCGATTCCACGCCCCGGCGCGTTGGCGCCTCGTCGATGACATCGTCGTGGTACAGGGAGCCCAGGTGGACCAGTTCCACCGAAACCGCCCCGCTCACCAGGTCGTCGGTGACCTCGACACCGACTGCCATGGCCGACATCACGGTGAGGCTGGGCCGCAGCCTCTTGCCGCCCGCCTGGATCAAGTGGGCCGCGATGTCACCCAACAACTGGTCCTCGGAGCCGACCGACTCTCTCAGCGCGACCTCTACCCGGGCGAGATGTTCGTCGAGCCCGGGAAGACTCGGGTGCTGGAAGAGGTTCATCTACCGCAGGACGATACGACAACGAGGGCCAATACCTGAAGTTTCCGGACTCCCGGCGGCCGCTCACAGGAATGCGAACACACCATCTCCCACCGGGGGATGCAGCAAACGCGGGGCCCCCAGGTAGACTTGCCCTGGGATACCGCTTAGGAGGCGGCAACTTGTTCGAACGATTTACAGACCGAGCACGACGAGTCCTGGTTCTGGCCCAGGAAGAAGCTCGCCTGCTGAATCACAACTTCATCGGGACCGAGCACATCCTTCTGGGACTGATCCACGAGGGTGAAGGGGTCGCGGCCAAGGCACTCGAGTCGCTCGGGATCAGCCTGGAAGCGGTTCGGGAGAAGGTCGAAGAGACCATCGGCCCAGCCGGCTCGTCCACCGCGGGATCGCCGCCGTTTACGCCCCGAGCCAAGAAGGTGCTGGAGCTGTCGCTACGCGAAGCACTGCAACTCGGGCACAACTACATCGGTACCGAGCACATGCTGCTGGGCCTCGTCCGCGAGGGCGAAGGCGTGGCCGCGCAGGTGCTGGTCAACCTGGGCGCCGACCTGTCCCGGGTCCGCCAGCAGGTCATCCAGCTGCTGTCGGGATACAACAACCCCAAGGAAGGCGCGCCCACCGGCAGCGGCCCGAGCAGCCAGGAAGCCCCGACCGGCTCGCCGGTGCTCGACCAGTTCGGCCGCAACCTGACCCAGCTGGCCCGCGAGCGCAAGCTCGACCCGGTCATCGGGCGGGAGCGGGAGATCGAGCGGGTAATGCAGGTCCTGTCACGCCGGACCAAGAACAACCCGGTACTGATCGGTGAGCCCGGCGTGGGCAAGACCGCCATCGTCGAGGGCCTGTCCCAGCGCATCGTGGCCAACGACGTCCCCGAGACGCTGCGGGCCAAGCAGCTGTACACCCTCGACCTGGGCGCCCTGGTCGCCGGCTCCCGCTATCGCGGCGACTTCGAGGAGCGCCTCAAGAAGGTGCTGAAGGAGATCCGCACCCGGGGCGACATCATCTTGTTCATTGACGAGCTCCACACCCTGGTGGGTGCGGGCGCCGCCGAAGGGGCGATCGACGCCGCCAGCATCCTCAAGCCCATGCTGGCTCGAGGTGAGCTCCAGACCATCGGCGCCACCACCCTCGACGAGTACCGCAAGCATCTGGAGAAGGATGCGGCGCTCGAGCGGCGGTTCCAGCCCATCAAGGTCGAGGAGCCCTCCCTCAGCCACACCATCGAGATCCTGAAGGGCCTGCGGGATCGGTACGAGGCGCACCATGGCGTCACGATCACCGATCAGGCGGTCGTGGCCGCGGCCAACCTGGCCGACCGCTACATCGCCGATCGTTTCCTTCCCGACAAGGCCATCGACCTCATCGACGAGGCCGGCAGCCGCCTGCGCATCCGGCGCATGGCCACCCCGCCGGACTACAAGGCGATCGAGGACGAGCTGGTCAAGGTCCGGGCCGACAAAGAGCTGGCCATCGAGAAGCAGAACTTCGAAGCCGCCAAGCGCCTGCGTGAGCAGGAGGAAAGCCTGCTGGGCCGCAAGACGGCCAAGGAAGCGGAATGGCGGGCCGAGGGCATCGACCTGTTCGACGTGGTCGACGAAGAGGTCATCGCCGAGGTCCTGGCCAACTGGACCGGCATCCCGGTCTACAAGCTGACCGAGGAAGAGACCGCCAAGCTGCTCCGGATGGAAGACGAGTTGCACAAGCGGGTCATCGGCCAGGAGAACGCCATCAAGTCGGTCTCCCAAGCCATCCGCCGCACCCGGGCCGGCCTGAAGGACCCCAAGCGCCCCAGCGGCTCCTTCATCTTCCTCGGCCCCTCGGGCGTCGGCAAGACCGAGACCGCCAAGACCCTCGCCGAGTTCCTCTTCGGCGACGAGAGCTCGCTCATCCAGCTCGACATGTCCGAGTACATGGAGAAGCACACCGTTTCGCGGTTGGTGGGCTCGCCTCCGGGCTATGTCGGCTACGAAGAGGGCGGCCAGCTCACCGAAGCAGTGCGCCGCAAGCCGTTCTCCGTGGTGCTGTTCGACGAGATCGAGAAGGCCCACCCCGACGTCTTCAACACGCTCCTGCAGATCCTCGAGGACGGGCGCCTGACCGACAGCCAGGGCCGCACCGTCGACTTCAAGAACTGCGTGATCATCATGACCTCCAACCTGGGCACCGCCGACCTGCGCAAGACATCGGTCGGCTTCGCCAAGACCAGCGAGGCCGTGACGTACGAGAAGATGAAGGAGAAGGTCCACGACGCCCTGAAGGCCCACTTCCGGCCCGAGTTCCTCAACCGGATCGACGAAGTCATCGTCTTCCACGAGCTCAGCCGCGACGAGGTCACCGAGATCGTCGACCTCATGATGAAGCGGGTCCGCACCCAGTTGGAGAGCCAGGGACTGGGCCTCGAGCTGACCCAGGAAGCCAAGTTCCTCCTGGTCGACAAGGGCCACGACCCCGCCCTCGGTGCCCGGCCACTGCGCCGTGCCATCCAGCGCATGGTCGAGGATCCCCTGTCCGAGAAGATCCTGTGGAAGGAGTTCCGGGCGGGGGAGACGATCATCGTCGACGTGGAGGAAGGCGAGATTGTGTTCCGCGCCATTCAGGGTCTCGAGCCTCCGCCCGTCGAG
>JAUTXM010000176.1 GCA_030838025.1 Acidimicrobiaceae bacterium | reverse complement strand
GCCACAGAGGGATGGCACAGGTAACGAGTGGCGCCGCGTTTTTTTGGCAGGTACGAGCACTCCCTCGACGCGAAGGGACGGGTCATCCTGCCGGCGCGTTTCCGGGCCCAGTTCGGTACCCAGGCCTACCTGTCCGAGTACCCCGACCGCTGCCTGGCGCTGTGGACCTCGGAGGAGTTCGACAAGCAGCTCGTCGTGCAGGAGCAGCGCCAGGAGCAGGGCCGAACCGAGCGCAACGTGGCCCGCGTCTGGGCCCAGGGGTCGACCGAGGTCGACATCGACCGCCAGGGCCGGCTGGCCATTCCCGCCTACCTCCGGGACTTTGCCCGCCTCGAGGTGGAGCACCCGATCCTGGTCAACGGGGCCCTCAACCGGGTGGAGCTATGGAACCCGGCCGAGTACGACATCAAGGTCAAGCCGGCCGAAGCCCGCTTCGCCGACGAGTTCGACGAACCCGGGCCGACACTCACGCCGACACCCACCCCGTCACCCGCCCCGGCACCGGTCCCCGCCGAGGGCCCGTAATGGGCCTCCCTGTTCCGATTCCCACCGAAACAATCCCGAACCGGACGAGCCGCGCCCCGGCCCGGTCCATGTGCAGCCCTTCGACTGGCGAGATGGAAGTCCCCTTCTCCGCTCGCTTCCCTCTTGGTCGATCGGGGAGAAATCCCGACGGCAGGCTGGTCGAGGGGCTGCAGATGAACCGGCCCCACGACGACTGGGAGGCGGGTGACGCAGGTGTTCCGTCCCTGCCCCCGCCCGGCCCGGAGACCGGCGCCGATACCGGCGCTAGCCCTGCTTCCGGCGTTCCCGACGTCGACGGCTCTGCCACCCACCACCCGCCGCCACATGGCACCACCGAAGCGGCAGACCCTGACGGCCGCCCTTTTCCCCACCTTCCCGTCATGGTCGACGAGGTCGTGGCGTCGCTGGCGCCCGTGCCCCCCGGCGTGGTCCTCGACGCCACCGTCGGCGGTGGGGGCCACGCCGCCGCGATTCTGGCGGCCCACCCCCACCTGCGCCTGATCGGGCTGGACCAGGACCCCGATGCCGTGGCCGCGGCCCGCTGGGCGCTGGCAGGCTTCGGCGACCGGGCCGAGGTGCACCGGGCCCGCTTCGACGATCTCGGCCGGGTACTGGAGGCGGCCGGGGTGGGCCTGCTCTCCGCCGCCTTTTTCGACCTCGGCGTCAGCTCGCCCCAGCTGGACCGGCCCGAACGGGGATTCACCTTCCGGGTCGACGCCCCCCTCGACATGCGCATGGACCCCGACCGGCCCACCACGGCGGCGGACCTGGTCAACACCATGCGCGAGCAGGAGCTGGTGCAACTCCTGCTCGACAACGGCGAGGGACGTTTCGCCCGCCGGGTCGCCCGGGCGATCATCGCGGCGCGCCCGCTCACCACGACGGCCCAGCTGGCCGAGGTCGTGCGCAATGCCATTCCCGCCGCGGCCCGCCGCACCGGCGGCCACCCGGCGCGTCGGGTCTTCCAGGGGCTGCGCATCGAGGTCAACGAGGAGCTCGACGTCCTTCCGGTGGGCCTGGACGCGGCACTGGAGCGCCTTGCGGCGGGCGGACGCTGCGTCGTCCTGGCCTACCACTCGGGTGAGGACCGGCTGGTGAAGCGGCGTTTCCAGCTGGCGGTGGACGGCGGCTGCGTCTGCCCGCCCGGCCTGCCCTGTCAGTGCGGGGCCACGCCGACGATGCGGCTGGTCACCCGCGGCGCCCGCAAGGCCTCGCCTGCCGAGCTGGCGGCCAACCCCCGCTCGGGCAGCGCCCGACTGCGAGTCGCCGAGCGTCTGCCGTTCGATCGTCCCGAGGAGGCAACCCAGCCATGAGCGCCCCTGATCTCGTTGGCCCCGCCGCCAAGGCGGCCCCGGTCCAAACCCCCCGCCACCTCCGGCTGGTCGGGGTCGAGGAGCTGGCTGCGATCCGACGCCGCCGCCGGGTGCGCCTGGCCGGCATCGCGGTGGCGGGCTTCGTGATTGCCTTGCTGTTTGCCGCCGTGGGCATGCACGTCGAGCTGGCTCAGAACCAGTTTCGGCTCGACCAGATCGACGCCCAGGCGGCGGCGGAGCAGGCGAAGTTCCAGCAACTGCGCCTCCAGGTCGCCGAACTCTCGTCACCCCAGCGCATCCTGGGCATCGCCCAGGGAAGGCTGGGGATGGTGCCGGCCAGAGGCGTCACGTTCCTCAACCCGTCCAGTGCCACGCCCGGCGCTCCGACGGGCTCGGTCCAACGCGGCCCTGCGCCGGCGTCGGCACCGCCGGGATGGTCGATAATCAAGCGCCAGCTGGCGGCAAATCCGTGAGTTACCGACCGGCGGGCCGCCGTCTGGTCACCCGCCGGGAGGTCTCCGAGAGGGCGATGCCGGGAAAAGGCATTCGGGGAAAAGCCTCCCCGGGTGGCGCCGGCGCGCCCCGGGGGCGGCGGGGGTTGGATGCCGCGAGAGATGTCGGTTACCCAGCCCGGCCGGGAACCTCGCGCACGCCCCCCGCACCTCGCTCAGGGCGCACCGGACAATCGCGGTCGTCTGGAGTGCCTGGCGCGGCCCCGAAGCCGCCAACCGCACGTCCAGCGCCGAAGCCGCCTCGAAGGGCGTCGCCTCGCCGACGACCCACGACGACGAGGCCCGCGACGGGCGAGGCTGGTTCCCGCCGTGCGCCGGCGGTTGTGTCGGGCGAGGCTGGTTCCCGCCGTGTGCCGGGGGTCGCGTCGGCCGGTCGTGCGCGGCGTGCGCCCTGGGTGAAGTCGGCGGCTGGTTCACGTCGTGCGCCCTGGGTGAAGCCGCTGGCACCCAGTGGCCAGCCTTCGGTTCGTCAGCCTTCGATTCGTCAGCCTGCGGTTCGTCCGCCTTTGGGTCGTCCGTCCTCGGTTGGTCAACCGCCGGTTGGTCGGGCTTCGGTTCGTCAGCCGTTGGCCGGTCGGGCTTCGGTTCGACGGGCCTTGCTTCGCCAGTCCCGTCGGAGTGGCCGCACTCCGGCGGGACCCGGCGGCGGGAGCCGCGTGCCGGCCGGTCGCACCCGCCCGGCGGCGGTCCGGACGACCGGTCCGACGCGGCCGAGCCGGGGCCGGTACCAGCCCACGCATCTCACGCCACGGCGAGGACTGCCATTGCGGAACCGACGACGCATGGCTTGCCTGTTGTTAGCCATGACCCTCGTCTTTGTTGCCATCGGCGGCCGGTTGATTTCCATCCAGGGCATCTCGGCGGACCACTACCTGGCGGTGGGGCTCTCGCAGCGCTTGCGCACCGTGAGCTTGCCGGGCCAGCGAGGCACCATGTTCGATCGTCGGGGGCAGGAACTGGCTGTCTCGGTGCCGCAGACCACGCTCTGGGCCGACCCGCAGCTGGTGACCGATCCCCGCCAGGAGGCCCTCACCCTGTCACCACTCATGGGGATGGACGCCCCGTCCCTGGAGACGAAGCTGCGCAGCGACGGCCAGTTCGTCTACCTCGCCCGCCGGATGGACAACGCGGCCGCCGCCAAGGTCACGGACCTGCGCCTCGCGGGCGTCTTCGGCATGCCCGAGCCGAAACGCTTCCTACCGGCCGGCCTCCTGGCGACGCCGCTGCTCGGAACGGTCGGCGCCGACAACTCCGGTCTCTCAGGCCTGGAACAGCAGTACGACCGCCAGCTGGCGGGACGGCCCGGCAAGCTGATTGAGGAGCGCGACCCGAACGGCAGCCAGATCCCGGGAGGGCTGCGCCAGTACCAGGCGCCGGTCAACGGGCAGGACCTGGTGCTCACCGTTGACGAGCCACTCCAGGTGCAAGCCGAGCAAGCGCTGGCCGCGCAGATCGTGGTGGCCAAGGCCACGGGCGGCACGGCCGTGGTGATGGACACCCGGACCGGTGAGCTGTTGGCCATCGTCAGCCTGACCTGCACGGCAGCCACCGCGGCGATGACCGTCGCCGCGTCGACCGCCGCGCCGGCCGCCGCGCCGGCCACGCCTGGTTGCCAACCGGTGCCCGCGCCCACGGCTGCCGCCTTCACCGGGGTGTTCGAGCCGGGCTCGGTGAGCAAGCTGGTGACGATCTCGGCCGCCTTGCAAAGTGGTGTGGTGTCGCCCGCGGATCGCTTCTCGGTCGCAGACTCGCTCCAAGTGTCCGACGCGCTGTTCCGTGACGCCGAGAGTCACAAGGTCGAAAACTGGACGGTGACCGATATCTTGGCCAACTCGTCCAACGTCGGCACCATCACCATTGCCCAGCGGTTGGGCAAGCAGCGCCTCGACGCCGCGTTGACGGCGTTCGGTTTCGGCCAGCAGAGCACGGTTCACTTCCCCGGCGAATCGGCGGGCCTGGTGCCGGATCCGGCGCACTGGTCGGACACGTCGATCGGCACCATCGCCATCGGCCAAGGTGTAGCCGTGACGGCAATCCAGATGGTGGCGGCGTACAACACGATCGCCAACGGCGGCGTGTACGTCGCCCCGAAACTGGTGGCGGCGACGGTTGACACCGACGGCCAGACCCACCCGACGGCACCATCGCCCGAACATCGGGTGGTCTCGCCCCAGGTCGCCCAGCAAATGACGACGATGTTGGGCGAGGTGGTGCGGGTCGGGACCGGGCAGACCGCGAAGATCGACGGCTACACGGTGGCCGGCAAGACCGGCACGGCGCGCATCCCCTTGCAAGGCGCGCGCGGGTACATGAACAATGTGTACACGTCGAGCTTCGCCGGGTTCGTGCCGTCTGCGCATCCCGAACTGACGAGCATCATCGTGCTGGACCAGACGCCCCTGTTCGGTGGCGTAGCCGCAGCGCCGGTATTCAGCACCATTGCGGGCTATGGCCTGCGAGAGTTCCGGATCGCCCCGGTTGCGGCCGAGCCACCGGCGGCGGGTGTGCCCTTGGCAACCGCGGCGACCGCGCAAGCGGCCGGCGAGACCCTTTCGGGAGGCGCCGGCACTGCGGCTTCCAAGGCTGGTGCCGGCACCAGCAGCGCCAGCACCGGGGCCGCCACGACCCGCCCCCCCCCCCGGTCGCCCGCCCGGTCCACGCCGCCGACGACGTCCACCACGCACGCGCCGGCTCAGGC
>JAUTXM010000166.1 GCA_030838025.1 Acidimicrobiaceae bacterium | reverse complement strand
CGTCGATATCGAAGCGGTCGCCGACTTCGCCCACCGCCGGGGGGCGCTGGTCGCAGTCGACAACACCTTCGCCACCCCCTACCTCCAGCAGCCGCTCGCGCGGGGCGCCGATGTGGTGGTGCACTCCAGCACGAAGTACCTGGGGGGACACAGCGACGTGGTGGGCGGCTTGGTCGCCACCAAGGACCCGGGCGTGGCCGAGCAGCTGGCCTTTGTCCAGAACGCGGTGGGCGCCGTGCCCGGCCCGTTCGACTGCTTCCTTACGCTGCGGGGGATCAAGACGCTCGCGGTGCGCATGGATCGCCACTGCGCCAATGCCGCCGCGGTCGTCGACCTGCTCACGCGCCACCCCAACGTCGACCGGGTGTTCTACCCGGGCCTGGCCGGCCACCCGGGCCATGACGTGGCGGCCCGCCAGATGCGGGGGTTCGGCGGGATGGTGAGTTTTACGGTGGCGGCGGGCGAGGAGGCAGCGCTCGAGGTGGCCCGCTTCACCCGCCTGTGGACCCTGGCGGAGTCACTGGGGGCGGTCGAGTCCCTGATCGAGCACCCCCACCGCATGACCCACGCATCGGTGGCCGACTCGCCACTGGCGGTCGACCCGGCCCTGCTGCGGTTGTCCGTCGGCATCGAGACCGCCGAGGACCTGGTGGACGATCTCCGCCAGGCGCTTGACCGAGCGGGGTAACGCCCCCTCAACCGATCTTCTGGCGAGCGCCCATATACCCGAGCGCCACGGCGGCCACGACGAGGACGACCATGAACAGGCTGAAGATCAGGTCGGCCTTGCGGGTCCGAAGTGCGTAGATGCCGAGGAGTTGGGCGGCGACCAGGCATGCGGCGGCACCGAACAGCACCGTCACCACCCAACGCGCATCGGTCGCAGCATGGCCGCGAAGGTTACTGGCCGCTGTCGAGCGGGGCGTGGCACACCCGGTGCCCGCCTGGCAGTCGTTGCGACGGGCAAGCCGAGCCGACCTCGGGGCGCCGAAACGACGGCCGAGGGGACCGCGGCATGGGTGGCGCGCCGCGGTCCCCTTTTTCCCAGACCGCTTTTAGTAGCGGTACTGCTCGGTCTTGTACGGCCCGCCCAAGTCGTCGCCCAGGGAGGACGCCTGCTTCTCGCTGATCGGCGTCAGGTGGGCGTCGAGCTTGTCGAGGTGGAGGCGGGCGACCTTCTCGTCGAGGTGGCGGGGCAGGACGTACACCTTGGTCTCGTAGGCCTCCCGGCGGGTGTAGAGCTCCAGCTGGGCCAGCACCTGGTTGGTGAAGCTGAAGGACATCACGAAGCTCGGGTGGCCGGTGGCGCAACCCAGGTTGAGCAGGCGTCCCTCGGCCAGGATGATCACCGAGTGCCCGTCGGGGAAGTCGAAGGCGTCCACCTGGGGCTTGATGTTGGTGCGCACGATGCCCGGCCAGCGCGACACTCCGGCCATATCGATCTCGTTGTCGAAGTGGCCGATGTTGCCCACGATGGCGTTGTGCTTCATGTGGGACATGTGCTCGGCGGTGATGATGTCGCGGTTGCCGGTGGCGGTGATGAAGATGTCGCCGCTGTCGACCATCTCGTCGAGGGTGCGGACCTGGTAGCCCTCCATGGCGGCCTGCATGGCGCAGATGGGGTCGATCTCGGTGACGACCACCCGGGCGCCCTGGCCCTTGAGCGCCTGGGCGCAGCCCTTACCCACGTCGCCGTAGCCGCAGACGACGGTGGTCTTGCCCGAGATCATGACGTCGGTGGCCCGGAAGATCCCGTCGACAAGCGAGTGGCGGATGCCGTAGAGGTTGTCGAACTTGGACTTGGTGACCGAGTCGTTGACATTGATGGCGGGGAAAAGGAGGGTTCCCGCTTCTTGCCGTTGGTACAGGCGGTGGACCCCGGTGGTCGTTTCCTCGGTCACTCCCATGATGCCCTCGGCAATTCGGGTCCAGCGCTTGGGGTCCTCACGAAGGGTCCGGTTGAGGGTGGCGAGAATGATCCCGTACTCGTCGGAGTCCTCGGGGCCGAGCTCGGGGACCGTGCCATCGCGCTCGCATTCCATGCCCAGGTGGATGAGGAGGGTGGCGTCGCCGCCGTCGTCGAGGATCATGTTGGGTCCCTCGTTGCCACCCTCATCGGGGGGCCAGCGCAACGCCTGCTCGGTGCACCACCAGTACTCTTCGAGGGTTTCCCCCTTCCAGGCGTACACCGGGATTCCGGCGGCCGCGATGGCAGCGGCGGCGTGGTCCTGGGTGGAGAAGATGTTGCACGAGGCCCAGCGGATCTGGGCGCCGAGGGCGATCAGGGTCTCGATCAGGACCGCGGTCTGGATGGTCATGTGCAGCGAGCCGGTGATGCGGGCGCCGGCCAGCGGCTGGCTGTCGCCGTATTCGGCCCGCAGCGCCATGAGGCCGGGCATCTCGACCTGGGCCAGGTCGATCTCCTTGCGGCCGAAGTCGGCCAGGGAGAGGTCGGCGACGCGGAAGTCGGTCGTGGCTCGCGGTTGCGTGGGTGACATAAGGGAACTCTGACTCCTTGTGATGGGGGTGGAGGGGGCGCGTCCGGTCAGCTCACGGGGGAAACGACCGGTGACACGCGCCGAGCTGGGGCCATCTGACCCTTCCCATCTGGTCAGCTCAAAACTGGCTCCATTGTAGAGGGGCGAGCGCCCCTGGATCGCATCCGGTCGGTTGGGCTGTCGGACTGGCGGTCCGACTGGGGGGTCCGACTGGGCGGTCCTTGGTGGGTTCCCTAGGCTGTCGCCGTCATGCTCCACCTACCCCAGTCACGAGTCGCGCGCCGGCGCCGGATCCGGGCACTGGTGATCCTGACAGCGGTGGTCCTGGTCGCGGTGTACCTGGGCTCTCGTGGCGGTGCACCGAAGGCAAACACCGTCAATGCGTCCCCCACCGACGGCTCGACTGCGCCGAGGGCTTCGACGCCGCAGCCGGCGTGTCTCGCGACACCATCGAGCTATGCCCCAGGGGTGCCGCCGAACAGCGATTGCCACAACATCTACGCCGCCGACGGCCCCAACCAGCTGGCGACGACAGTGGTGAACGATCCACCGCGGATCTACGTTCCCAACCTGCAGAGCAACAGCGTCACGGTCATCGACCAAGCCACCGACAAGGTGATCAAGACCATCCCGGTCGGCAAACAGCCCCAGCACGTGGTGCCGTCGTACGACCTGAAGACGCTGTGGGTCAACAACGACAAAGGCAACTCCCTCACCCCGATCGACCCCCAGACCGCGACGGCGGGGACCCCCATCCCGGTCGATGATCCGTACAACCTGTACTTCACGCCCGACGGGACGCGTGCGGTGGTGATGGCCGAGGCGCTGAAGCGGATGGACTTCCGGGATCCGCACACCATGGCGTTGCTGCACTCGTTGCCGGTCCCGTGTAGCGGGCTCAACCACATGGACTTCTCGCCTGACGGCCGTACCGCGGTGGCAGCGTGTGAGTTCGACGGCCAGCTGCTCTTGATCGACATGACCAACGGTCAAGAGAAGGTGCTGCAACAGCTGAAGGTCGGGGGGATGCCGCAGGACGTGAAACTGTCCCCGGACGGGACCGTGTACTACGTGGCCGACATGCAGGTCAATGGGGTGCACGTGATCGACGCCGCGTCGTTTCGGGAACTCGAAGTGATCAAGACCGGCAAGGGGGCGCACGGGCTCTACCCGAGCCGCGATGGCACCAAGTTGTATGTGTCGAATAGGGGTGAAGGCAGCGTTTCGGTGATCGATTTCGCCAAACGGAAGGTCGCGGTCACCTGGGTGCTCAACGGCGGTAAAGGCAGCCCCGACATGGGTGGCGTCTCGGCCGACGGGAAGGTCCTCTGGCTCAGCGGTCGCTACGACAACGAGATGTACGCCGTCGACACCACGACCGGGAAGCTGATCACGGCCCCGATCAAGGTTGGCCGGGAACCACACGGGGCGTGCGTCTGGCCCCAGCCCGG
>JAUTXM010000149.1 GCA_030838025.1 Acidimicrobiaceae bacterium | reverse complement strand
GTGTGCCCAGCGCGCCCGGCGTTGGGGCGCCAGGAGCAGCCGGTAGGGGAGTTCGAGCGCCGTCTCGGTCGCTCCCGGCGGCGTGATGTCCGGTGCCTGGGCGATTTCAGCGGGGCTGGGATTGGGTCCGATGTCCGCCAGCGCAGGCACGACCGGCTCGAACTTCGACCAGTCGAGCAGGCCTTCCATCGTGTAGGGCACGAAGGGCATGGCCGCGCCCGCCGCGATCCGAAACGCCAGCCGGCTGGGACCGGCCAGCTGCGCGGGGACGTTTCCCGGCGCCACCAGCTTGCCGTCGGGCTGCCCGTCGGGCGGGGGCGCCGACGCTCCGGGGGCGCCCGGCGGCAGCTTCAGCGGGTGTTTATCGTCGCCGGCGCGCTTGTAGTACGCCCCCTCGGCGATGTTCTGGGGCGGGAACCCGACGACCAAACGTGCCTCCTTGGTGGCATCGATTCGATCGAGATGGGGCTCGTCGGTCCAGACGACGTGAAGGTTGTAACCATCGATGTGCAAGCTGAGCAGGTCGTCGGGCCGAATCAGGTCGACTTGCAGGTCGGGACGCGCCCGGCGCGGGGGGAACGGCTGAAGCGGAACCGCAGGCTCGACGATCTCGCCGATCCACTCGGGCAGGTGGCGGACAACGTCGGACGGGGTCACCCGCTCGACGGGCGAGGCCGTCGCCGAGACCGTCGTGTCGGCGAGACGTTTATCCGGCTTCGGTGCCGCTGGGGTCATGATGCCGTGGCCACCTTTCCTCACGCGGAACCATGGCGAGGATGGCCGTACCATGACGCCCTCGCCGAGGCCCCTTGTTGCGACGAACTGCCCAGACGTCACGGTAAGGCGACGCCTGCGACGGCACAAGGCGCAAGATCCATTCGGATCGATTCGCCGGCCTGAGCACGCAGGGATGTATCCGTGGCGTACCGGCTGCGTCCACGCGAGCGCGAGAGTGGCCCGATGAGCATTCGCTTCCTCAAGAGCCGAACGACGATCGGGGTCCGGGACGTGACCGCTTCGATCGTCTACTACCAGCAGGCGCTGGGTTTCGAGGTTCTCGCCACCATGGGGGAGCCGGCCAACTTCGCCCTACTCGGCGGCGGCGTCGGAGTCGGCGTCGGCGACGCGGGCCTCGGGTTGGTCCAAAGCGCGTCCCCCGCGGTCGGCGACTTTGTCTGCTGCTACTTCGACGTCGAAGGCGTCGAAGAACTCCACCAGCGCTGCGCCGACGCGGGCGTTGCCATCACCGGGGCGCTGACGCGCCAGCCGTGGGGCAACTACGACTTCGTCATTGCCGACCCCGACGGCCACCAGCTGGCATTCGGTGAAGTGCCGGCCCGACTGGCCGAACCCGGTGCATGACCAGCGGCGGCGACTCAGGGCAGACGGGCGGACGGACGCGGGGGCGCCACTGGGGCCTGCAGCGCCGGGCGCGGGCGGTCGGAGCGGTTCCGCGTGCCTCGATGCACGAGGTGGGAGCTGAAAACGAATGCCGTTCCCGCCTCCCCGGTCAGCGTGACGCCGGGTGCCGCTTGCACGCTGGTCGCCTTGCCGCTCATCACCCTCGGGGCCCAGCAGTTCGGCGCACCGTTGCGCCGGCGCGCCCGCCTCGGCGGCGCCGAGCAGGCTCGGCCGTACGGTCCAGCCATCGCTCCAGCCCGGAACGATCGAGCCGCAGCACAACAGAATTCTGCCCCGTTCAAGGGGGCCGATGGCGCGCCACGGCACAAAGTCGGCAGAATGGCGCATCTGTAGTCAGGAAAGAAGGTGGAAACGCACGGCGCGTCGGGGCGCCCAGGCGCTGGCGCTGACGACCACGGTGGTCGCGCTGGTCTGGACGTCGTGGGCCTCGGCGACCGCGGCCCAGGCGCAAACGTCGACCACCACAGAGTCGACGACGCCGTCGAGCACCACCACGACTGCCGCCAACGCGACGACGACGACGACCAAGCCCAAGGTGACGTCCACCACGGTTTCCCGGGCGACGACGACCACGACGACCGTGGTCCCCACGGCAACGACGTTTCCGCCTGCCCTGTTGGCCATTTCCAACTCGGTGAGGCGTTCCGGGCCGAGCAACGACTCGGCCCTCATGGCTGCGCTGGTCTCGCTGCAGAAGCTCGGTTTCACGGCTCAGCAGGCCGCGATCGTCGGAATGGGCCAGTTCCCGGTGGCCGGGCCGGCGTTCTACCGGGACGACTGGTTGGAACCGCGGCCGGGGCCGGTCCCCAGGCTGCATGAAGGCGACGACATCGTCGCCGCCACGGGCACACCGATCCGCTCACCCATCGACGGGACATTGCGGTACGACACCGGCGACCCGCAGGGGTACGGGCTCCTGGCCGTGGTCACGGGGCCGGACAAGACGCAGTACTACATGGCCCACATGAGCGCGACCGTGAAGGACCTGAGCACCGGGTCGGCGGTCAAGATGGGCCAGGTCGTGGGGTTCGTAGGTCAGACCGGCGACGCGACCGGTCCCCATGTCCACTTCGAGTACCACCCCTTCGGCGGTGCGGGGGTCGACCCGAAGCCCGTCCTTGACGCCTGGCTGGCGGCTGCGGTCAAGGCGGTACCGGAGTTGATCCGCTCGATCAAGGCCGCGACCGAGTCGACCGCGGTGACAGCCCAACCCGTCCCGGTGGTGTTACCGGCAGCCCAGGCGGCCATTTTCCCACCCCTCGGCCTGCCGCTGTCGGTCCCCCCCGGGAGCGGGGCGCCGCGATCGTTGGCCGGCCTTGGCCTGGTCGCATTGTTGGCGTTGCTGGCCACCTCGGGCCTGGCGGTCGTCCGCTACCGCCCGTGGCGTCAGGGTCTTCGGCTACGGATCGCGGTGGATTCCCCGTAGGCCGGCCCACGCCAGTTCGCTGACCCGGCGGGCCAGCCGGGTGGCCTCGGCCTCCCGCTCGGCCTCGTCGAGTTCGTCGACGTGGCGGGAACTGGCCCACTGACGGCTGCTGACCTCGGCCAGTCCCACGATGCCGTAGCCGAGCAGTTCTCGGTGGTCGTCGGAGATGTCGGTCTCGATGAGTGCCGCCACCGCAGCCGCCATCACGTCCTCGACGCGCCGCACCGCGTCGTTGAACTCCTCGTCACGCCGGGCGCCGCCGCCGAACAGCAGCCGGAAGGCGTTGGTCTGCTGGGTCACGAACTCGAAGTAGGCCTCGAAACCGGCCTCGACCCGCTGGCGGGGCCCCGACGCGCCGCCCACGGCAGCGGTCACCGCCGACACCAAGTGACTGCCGACGTCGTCCAGCAGCTCGACGAACAGGTCCCGTTTCGACTCGAAGTGCTGGTACAGGACCGGCTTGGTCACCCCGGCCGCCTCCGCCACCTCGTCCATCGACGTGGCGTGGAAGCCGCGTTCGGCGAACACATCGACGGCGACGTCGAGGAGCTGGCGACGCCGCCGGGCCGCCGGGAGCCGGCTCGACGGGGGCCGGGGGCGGACAGGTTCAGTTTCCACCGGGGTTCACCATTTCGAAGCCGCCGACGCAGGAAGGTTCATGGAACTCGGTGAGGATGCCACAACACGGTGTGCCTCCCAAGAGGGCCACCCCCAGGATGCCCTTGAAACACCGGCACTGACTAGGAGGAATTGACTAGTCACTGTCGAATATCCCCCCCATGAGGCGACCGCGGACGACACCGATGCGCGATTCCACCCGTCCGCCCGAGCCCATCCGGCCCGCCCCGGCCCAGCGCAGCGCCGTGACCCTGCTGGCGGCCAAGGCTCGCCGCCGCCGCTACCGCATCCTGCCGCCCGGCGGGGTGTAGCCCCGCTCGCACGGTGGTCGCCCGCCGCCCGGCGGCCCGTCAGTAGCCCCGCTTGCACGGTGGTCGCCCGCCGGCCCGTCAGTACGTGATCACCGAACGTGCGACCTCGCCTACTTTCAGGGCCTCGAACGCCTCGTTCACCTGCTCCAAGGCGATCCGCTGGGAAATGAGTTCGTCCAGCTTGAGCCGGCCCTCCCGGTAGTACCCGATGATGCGGGCCACGTCCCGACGGACGTGGGAGCCGCCGTACCAGCAGCCCCGGATGGTCTTTTCGGCCAGCACCACGCCGAAGAAGGCGGGAACGTTGACCACTGCGTCCATGCGGGCCACTCCCACCAGGATCGCCTGGCCGCCGCGCCGGGTCATGGCGATCGTCTGATCGATGGTCTGCTGCAGCCCGATGACCTCGAAGGCCACGTCGGCGCCTCGTTGGCCCGTCAACTCCATCACGGCGCTGATCGCGTCGCGCTGGGCGGCGTCGACCACCGCGGTGGCCCCGAACGTGCGGGCCAGTTCGAGCTTCGACTGGTGGACGTCGACGGCGATGATTTGGTGGGCGCCCGCGATCACCGCGCCCTG
>JAUTXM010000061.1 GCA_030838025.1 Acidimicrobiaceae bacterium | reverse complement strand
TCTTTGGGCCGAACGTCCGGGTATGGCCCCGTACGCCGGAGATGCTGGCCCGTTTCCTCGCCTGGCTGAAGGCCAAGCTCGAAGCCGAGTTGGCGGGAGGGTGAACCGATGACCTACTCGCAACTGGCGCAACCGCAATCGCCCTACCGCGCCCTTCGTCAGGGCGCTCGGCCCGCTCCGGCTCCCGCGGCCTCGGCTTCGGCTTCCACGTCCGCTTCCGTTCCCATTTTCGGTAGCGCCGCGCCAGCGATTGCGCAGCGTCAACCCAGCCCGCCCACCACGCCGGTCCCAGTTCCCCCCGGCCTCGACAGTTGGAGGGATCTCATCAGCTTCCGGCCCTCGCAGGAGATCCAGCGCTCGTTGATCGACGACCACGTCCCCGACTGGTCGGTCCATCGGATCGAGGACGCCTGGGGCGCCATCAACCTGGATTACTACCCCGTCGAGGTCACGAACCTTCCCACGTTCAATGGCCATCAGCTGTCCCCGGCGGAGCTGTTGACCCATATGCGCCTGTGTCTGAACGACTTGGTGGGTACGACCAATGCCAGCTTCGCGGCGTACGACAACGCCAACGCCAAAAAGTGGCTGTCGGACGATCCCACTGGTGCGGTCGTGCACATCGACATGCTGTCGGGGAGTCAGTACGCCAACTTCGACGACGGCTCGGTCGTCGTCTCCGACGGCCAACCCAGCTCGTGGATCTTCTCGCCGATCTGGACGCTGGGTGATTTTGACCACCCCGTGGCTGGGAACCGCCGGTTCGGGTACACGCAGAGCGGCGGCACCTGCACCTTTTATACCCGTGGTGCCGATCGGCCCAAGGGCGCCATCGACGCGCTGTTGGCGTCGATCATCTTTTCGTCGGCCCACGCCCTCTGGCTCAACCTCCAGCAAGGCCTCGCCCGCTTCGTCAACGACAACGGGGGCGCGGCGACCATCGGGACGGCCGTCAGCCACCGATACGACTGGGACG
The DNA here is from genome assembly GCA_030838025.1 of Acidimicrobiaceae bacterium. Taxonomy (GTDB): domain Bacteria; phylum Actinomycetota; class Acidimicrobiia; order Acidimicrobiales; family Palsa-688; genus JALYXV01. The sequence continues at coordinate 1,602 of JAUTXM010000061.1, read as the reverse complement.
AGGTCAAGCGCCTCTACTACGCACCCACGGTCGACTGGCTCGACACGGACCCACCAGGTGTCGAGTTCGGCGGCGGGGACTTCGGCGGAGCAGGAGGCGGCGGCGGTTGGTAGCCAGCTCGACGCGGTCACCCCGGCGGCAGCGCGGCCCTAAGGAATCATCCGACCCCCAACAGAATGCTCTCTACACGCTCAATCTTGTTACTGGCAAGCTGTCACCCCTAACGATCCCAACGCCGCCGAGTGACGGGTTTTTGGGCGAACGTGCTGGGGCTCGACAGCAATGGCGAGCTCGACGGTTGGTTCGAGGCGCAACCAGTGTCGTGCATCAATGATCAGTCGACCTGCCCGGACGCTCCGATCGTACAGAACCAATACCGGAACGGGGAGTGGAGACCAACTACTAAGCTGGCCTTGTCCGCCCTCGACTCCTTCGATGGTCGCATCGCAGTCAAGGCTACCGCGGGTGATGGCAATGCTTTTAAGGTGGTGGTTGACGGAAGGACTGTCGCCACGGCAGCGACTGATATCGCGAAGACACGAGAATAGTGCACAAGCGTTGGGTCGTGATAACATCTTCCTAATCACGACCTAGTGAGATGACCTCGACTCGACGGATGGTTCGGTCCTATTCGACATCTTCCTCACGGCGGAGGCGTGCTGTTCCTTGTAGAACAATCGACGAATGCAAGCCCGATGACCTCGACCCCCCTCCGGTAGCCGCCGAAGAGGTTGACGGTGAAGGAGTGGCTGTGGGTGCGTCGTTTAGCAGCCGGGTAACCAAGACCGACTTGAGCCGATATTTGCGGTGCCCGTACTTGTGCTAGATAGAAACTCACAGAAGACGCCTCCTGAGCTGGACATACGTGTGGTTCACACTTCTGCACCACCCTCAAGAGTGTGGTGCGGACGCCACGAAGTTGACGCAGTACGAAACAAGCGAAGTCGAGTACCCTTTCTGTCAGACTGATCTGAGACCAGCGGGTTGTAGACCATCCCTCTGAGGGCGAGACCGGAGCATTAGCGGAGGGAGGGCAGGCCCTCCCTCCGGCCCCCTCCCCGCGACCTGGTCGATGATTGAGGTTGTTCCGGGCCGGCAAAGCCGGCCCTTCTGCGGCCAGGCCGGTGGGGCGTACGATCCCTTCGGGCCGGTGGTGGCGTGGTGCGGGGGTGGTGGGTGTGGCTGGCAGCGTGGTGAACATCAACGACGTCTTGGACGGCTATGTCGTGCTGGACATCGACTGCATCGACCGGCTGTACTTGAACGGGTACGTCCCGAGGTTGCAGGTGGGCGGCCAAGTGGCCGAGTTCTGCCGGCATCTGGGACAGCCCATTGCGTCGCCGGCGGTGATCGAGAAAATCGGGAACCGCTTGTCCATGTGAGACTCGGGCAGCTTGAACCATTGCCTGCAGGTTGTCGTCTCCGAATGCGGCGCTGGTCTCGTCATACGATCGCGACTCCGCGGCTGCTCCCATCCGGCCGCCGCGAGCGGATCTTCTTTGTTAGCAGAAATGTACCGCCCACGGTGTTGTTTTGCTAGAAAAGAAACCCGCCATGTGCGGTCGACGGCCGGCGGGCGCACCGACCGCCACGTAGGCACAC
>JAUTXM010000059.1 GCA_030838025.1 Acidimicrobiaceae bacterium | reverse complement strand
GTGTGCCTACGTGGCGGTCGGTGCGCCCGCCGGCCGTCGACCGCACATGGCGGGTTTCTTTTCTAGCAAAACAACACCGTGGGCGGTACATTTCTGCTAACAAAGAAGATCCGCTCGCGGCGGCCGGGTGGGCGTCGCCGATTCGATCACCGTGTGAAGGCGAATGAGTTCACCAGGTCAGCCGCATTGGCGTCGCGTGAGCCGAGTGGGGTGAGGTTGTAGCGGTGTTCGATGAGAGCCAGGACCGATGTGGTGTCGTATTGGGTGTGGTCGACGAAGCCTTTTTTGGCAAAGGGGGAAATGACGATGGTCGGGACGCGGGTCCCCGGACCCCAGCTGTCGACGAAGGGAGGCGGTACGTGGTCCCAGAAGCCGCCGTTCTCGTCGTAGGTGACGACTATGGCTGTGTTCTTTCCGGCGGGGCTGGCCATGATGCTGTTGATCAGGTTGGCGGCGTTGGTTTCACCGTCGAGGAGATTGGCGTAGCCGGGGTGTTCGTTGTTGGCGCCGATGGGCTTGTAGAAGGTGACGGCGGGGAGCGTATTGGTGCGAATGGCGGTGACCAGGTCGGTTTCGTCCTTGAGGTGGGCGGCTTGGCCTTTGGTGCCGTTGGCGTAGTTGGCGTAGTAGGCGAAGGGTTGGTGGTTGAACTGGAAAAGGGGGTCGGGGTGGCCCGCCAGGGCGTTGTTCCACCCTCCGGCGTACCAGGCCCAGCTGATCCCTTTGCTGCTCAGCCGATCGCCGATGGTGGCGGTGTGCAGGGGCGGAACCAAGTTGCCGGCTGGTGCGCTCGCCGGGTGGGGCCCATCGGCCGGGTACGCGGTGTTGACCAGGAAGCCGGCCGGGGTGACCGGCCCGTCCTTGACGAGTTGGCCGTCGGGCCCGACGACGGCCCTCATTGATTCCGGTGCATCCGGCCAGGCCGGCGTGGCTCCGCTGATCAGCCAGAAATGGTTGAGCATGGAGCCACCGAATGCGGCGTGGAAGAAGTTGTCGTCGAGGGTGTACCCCTGAGCCAGTTGCCCGAGTGGTAGTGGCGTGGCGTCGTAATATCCCATCGGGAGGGCGCCGACACCGCCGGTGGTCACAAACTTGTCCATGCGCCCAGCGTCGATGGCCATTTGCTCCTGGTAGAATCCGTCTCCGAGGTCGCCGATGGTATTGGTCGGTGGGACGTAGGTCTCCAGATTGAACGGGGCGTTGGCCAGCGTGGCCGGGAAGCGTGGGTCGGCCGGTTTCACTGGCGCGGGCTGCGCCGTGGTCGCCTTGGCCGCCTTGGTGCTGTCCAAGGGCTGCGGAAGCTGGACGTAGGGAACGCCTTGCTTGTCCAACTGTGTGGTCCGGCCCGCCCCCGTCAACCCATCAGCGCCGGGGAAGTTGCCGTACAGGGAGTCGAAACTCCAGTTCTCCATGTATACGACCACGATGTGTTGTATGTCGTGGAGTTGGGGGGGAGCGGCGGCGGTGGTCTTGGTGGCCGAGCTGCAGGCGGTGGCCATGACAATGGCGGCGGACGAGACTGAAATGACCGCCAAGTACGAGGCGCGCCGGGTGCGGCGGCGGGTGAATAGATGGGACGGCACGGTTACTCCTCAGCCTTTCGACAGGCGCCGACCTGGCGCCCACGTTGTCGATTGATAGGAGGCCGGGTTACATCGAGTTCGTCACCCTGGGGCGGCCGCAAGGGGGCGACGACATACCAGGTTTCACCGAACTCGCTTAAACCTTGGCCCCGTGTGTCGCCCGGTGCTCGATCACCCGTGTACTGATCGAGAGGGTGGCGGTTATGGGTCACCTGCTTCGCCCCGTCGGCTCTGATCATGGTTCCCAGCTCCTTGGCCGCGATTCCGGCTCCTGCCATTGGGTTGCTCGGCGGCTCGTAGGGTGGCCAGATGGTTGCGTACGCGCCTACGGAGGCCGATATCCCGGGGTGGTTCCCAGAAGACAGATAAAGGGTGCGGCCGGAACCATCGACCAGGATGGTTCCGAGCGCTGTCGCTGTGCTGGCGACGGTGGAGGCGTGCTGGCGACGGTGGATGGCGGGCCCGCACCAAATGGCTGTCGCGAGTCACCGGCCCCGTAGTAGGGCTGGTCGCCGCTCCCGGGACCGGCGCTGCAGGCGGCCGCCAACACCGCCAGCGCCACCATTGCCGCCACGCCCCGGGCGGACAAGAGGGAGTGTTTCATCGGGACCTCCAAGGTCGGACCGGCTTCGGTTGGACATGTGCCCACCGCTGACAGCAGATAGCCGATCGTGTTACACGCGTGCCGCTGACATTGGCCTCCCGGTAGATCTTGTTTGTCGGGAGCGGTATTTAGGTGAATGTGACGGCGACGAGCTCCGCCAAGACGACCGTTGCGCTCACTGCTGTGGCAACCAAGCGGCCGTAGGACGTCGTGCGGGGCAAGTCCCGTAGCGGAAGGAGCAGCTGTCGACCGAGGATGTAGGAGGCGATAGCGCCGACGAACACAGCTCCCGGGGGTCTCGCCGCCGACGAGTGGCCTGCTGCGAACGCGCCGGCGGCGAGCGCGAGACAGAGGGCGGATTCCAGCAACTGGGTGGGGATGCGGCGCATCCCAAGACGGCGATCCGACGACCACACACCCCAACGCGACGCCGTCGGCCGGCCGGCACAGCAGCCGCCGAAGAAACAACCGAGGCGACCAATGCACATCCCGATCAGTAACGCAGGCGCCGTCCCATTTAGAAAGACACCAGCAGGAATTCGGTTCGCGATCGCCGCCAACGTCGCCGTGGCCACGGCGGAGATCACGAAGCCTTGAACGCACATACCTGCACCAAGCAACGCGCGCGGACGGGCAAGGCTCCGAACTTCGTGCTGGGCGATGTAGTAGATCCGGGCCCCGAGAAGACCAGCGAGGCAGGCCAGCAGGGAGACAAGCAATACCCGGCCCGCCGGGAGGTGGGCATGGGCCGCCAGCCGAGTCTGAAGGGCCAGCGCGACCGCCACGCCGGCACCGACCAACGCGGGCCACGCCCCCAGATGGGTGCCGGGAGCCCGGACGCCCAGGACGGGCAAAAACCCCGTCGCCCCGGATCCCGACACCTCCCCCCGCCCGAAGGCTGGACCCGACAGGCCGGAGTCGTCCAGGCGGGCGGTTACGCGCCATTCGCCCGGGGCGATGTCGACGATGCGGCTGGTGATGGCAATTCGACCACACCCGGGGGGCACATGTTCGACCGTCTCCGACACAGTGAAACTGTCCCGGGGCCCCGGGATGCCCTCCACACCCAGTCGATGTCCGACGAAATGGACCGCGGCCCGATAACGCTCACCTTCGGGGGCGGCGTCGAACCAGTAGGTGACGCCCAGAGCTTGCGGTTCCGAGTCGGCGACCGGGTCGCAGTCGACGGCGGCCACCTGCAGCCGCCCCATGGGCCGATTCAGAGCCGGATCGGGCACGGCGGTATTTCGGGTGGGGGTGAAGAGGTGCGCAGTCACTCCCTGATAGATACGGCCGGGAGTTACCGTCGGCGCCGCGGTGAGCTCCCGGCAGGTCAGTCAGCGGTCACGGCGCTTCGGACGGAGAGGCAGTCCGTCGCTTCATCCAAGCGGCCCCCGTGTCGGCGGAGGAACGTCCACGCCAGCCAGCCCGTCGGGAGGACCAGCCAGAAGCTGACAAGGCGGTAGACGAGAACTCCGGCCACCGCTTCGGTGGGGTGCACTCCGGAGCAGACGAGCGCCGCCGCCATCGACCCCTCAGCCAGGCCTATCGACCCTGGGAGCAGTGGGATGGTCGTCACGAGCTGCGTAACCGCGTAGGCCAGGAGAAGGCCCTGCCAGGGGACGGCAAGGCCGAGGGCCGCGAACGCCACCGCGAGCGCGGCCAGGTCGGCCAGCCAGTTGGCGCCAGCCAGGGCCAAGGCGGCACCCAACCGTGCCGCGCCCAGGGCATCGCGGGGTTCATCGTCCCCCACAGCGAGTCGAATCCGGCCACCGAGCTCGGTGTAGGCGGCACGATGGGGCGCCCCAGCCAGTGGCCCATGATCCGCCTAGGCGTGCTCCACCAGCCCGCCACCGACGAGGCGAGCATTTCGACGCGCCGCTGGTGGCGGCTCGACCAGACGAGGGCCCAGACCAATCCGGCCGCGATCACCAAGATCGATGCGCCCACGCCCGCGCCGATGGCGGAACAAACAACGCCGAGGCCTCGGATTTGGGCCCCCACCAGTCCGAGCAGCACCAGGCTCACGAGGGACAGGACAGCGGTGGCGGCGAGGACCCAGGCCGCGGCGCCGCCGGAGCTCCCCCGACGCACGAGAGTCCGGTACATGTAACGGCCCGAAACCGCCGGTCCAGCCGGAAGGGTGAAGGACATCGCCGTTCCCGCGTACGTCAACGCGAGGAGTGAAAGACGGTCGACTCGGGCCCCGGTGCCGACCAGGAGGTGGTGTTGCAGCTCGGCCGCGGCCACAAACGAGAGAATCTCGGCAGCTACCGCCAGGGCCAGCCACGCCGGAGAGAGGCGCCCGAGTCGGTCGGTGGCGGAAAGCAGCGAACGTCGTTGCGAGTCCACGGCGATGAGAATGAGGAGCGCCAGCACAATGCGGACCACGAGACGCGATCGACGCCAAGGCACTCGCTCTCGGACAGGGGCACGTGCTCGCTCGCTGATACCCGTCCCGCTCCTCTTTTCGGTCGTGTCCGACCCGACGCCGCCGGTCATTGGCAGGGTGGCTGGCTTCGGTCCGACCGCGGCTCGCCGAAGCACGCGTCGTAGGCCATGAGCAGCGCCCGTTCGAGACGCACATCGTCGATTGGGTCAATCGTGTCGAGTCGCAGCGACACCAGGCTGTCCTCGTCTCCCATCTGGGCGACGAGGGTCCCATCACCAGCCTCGAGGATCTGTCGAGCTGCGTCGCTCGGCGCTACCACCAGCACGCCGAGGTCTTCGGTGGGGCGGTCGCCGAGCGTTCCCATCAACAACCAGAGCCTGCGGGTGCCGAGAGGGGAGCAGTCCAGACCGTACCAACGCACCTCCGGTGCCTCGGCCATTCCCGGCCGTTCCACTACCCAAGGCAATCCAAGAAGCCAACCGTGGAGGCGGTCCATCTTGGCGGCCCGAAGATTCTTCACGACATGAGATACGGGATGGGTTACATCGGTGCTGCCGTCTCGTCAGCCGAAAAGTATTCACTCCACGGGCCCGGGGGGCCCGGTCATTACACCTCTTGAGGGAGGAAGGCTTCGACCTGGCCGTTGCGGCTGCGCACCTTGATCTGGGGCAGCGTCCGCGGCGGTGTATCGAGTTGGCTGAACTTCAAGGTGCCGTCGACACCGAAAGCCGTCCGGTGGCAGGGACAGTCGAGGCGGCCGGCGGGCTGGTTGAGTTTCAGTAGGCAGCCCTGATGGGTGCAGGCGCCGGACACCGCGGACAGCGTCCCGTTGCGTTCGGACACGAATCCCACCGTCGACGCGGTCGAGAATCGCTTGACCTGGCCCCCGGTCACGTCACTGACCATGGCTACGGGCACCCATTGACCGTTGTCGGGAACGACCTCGCCCGTCGCGACCAACGGAGCCGGAGAGGGCGAGCTGAGAGTCCTCTCCACAACGGCCCCCACGACACCGGCGGCAACCGCACCCACCGCGCCTACCAGGAGGGACCGCCGCCCGAAGTGCATCGCCGACACGCTGGAGACTTCCACAGCCTCCGCCTCCGCCGTCTCCGCCGCGATCCGGCGACGCAGGCTCGTCACGAACTCCTCGCCCGGTGCGTCCGCCCCCGGGCGCCCGGCACGCAACGTGATGGCGGCTCGCAAGGCTTCCACTTCGTCAGGCTCGAGCCGGCCCGACGGCAGCGACTGCCCGGCCAGAACGGCCTCGACCATGTGGTCCAGGTCCCGCCCACGGCGTTTCAAGACCACTCCCCGGGGGCCTGGGCGGCCAATCGTAGGGCACGGTGTTGGAGGACTTTGGCGTTGCCGACCGTGACGTTCATCTCCTCGGCCGCCTCCTTCAGCGACATGGCCTGCAAGAACCGCAACTCGAGTATCCGGCGGTACCGGTCGGGCAGTGAGCCCAGGACCCGCCGGGTGCGCTCGGGGGCTTGGCTCGAGTCGGGCGCCTGGTCGAAGGCAGGCAACTCGGCGTCGGGGTCGATCGCGGTGACCTGGATGCCCAGGCGGCGTCGCCAGTAGCCGGCCAGGACCGAGCGCGCAGTAGCCAGAAGGTAGGACCGCACCTCGCCCCGCGAGGCCGAGATGCGCAACGGTCCCAGAGCGGCGACGAACACCTCGGCGGTGAGGTCCTCGGCGTCGGGACGGTTACCGACTTTCGAGTACATGAGCCGGTAGATACGAGCGACGTTGTCAAGGTAGATCGCATCCCAGTCGGCGTAGACATCCTTTCCTACCACCCGCAGCCGGGGTACGTCACGCCGAGCCGACTCATCGCCGGCCAACGGCGCGCTGCGGTCATGCGGATCATCATTCACCACCCGCTCGGTCTCCCCTCATCTGGATGCCTACCCAGAGATAGAAGGGGTGGTTACAGCCACGACAGTCGTGATGGCCCGAAGCCCGGCGTCATGCCGCAGCCCGGCGTCTTGCCGGATGGACCGCGACCGATGCGGGCGCAGCTCGCCCGTGCAAAGCCCGGCCCGCGGCCAGCGCGTAGCCGCTGAAGGCCAGGAGTGACGTCTCCACGAACAGCGCCGCCAAACCGAGCATGCACGACCAGTTGCCGACATCCTGGTTGTCAAGCGGCGTGTTGAGGATGCGAGTGAAGACGTATCCCGCGATGGCACCGGCTCCTATCAGTCCCGCCCCCACCCACGCCCCGCTGTCGCCGTGGGTGACCAGCCGACTTGCTACGACAAGACAGGCGACGATTAGAACGAGATACGCGCCTCCCAGCAACGGTGTTCCCTGGAAGGTAACCACGATCTGGGCGAAATGCATGACCCCGATCCCCAACAGGACCAGGACGCCAATCACCCGCAGTACGACGTCGGGGGCAATCGAAGACGGCCACGATGAGCCGTAACTGTCGTACGGCCGTTCACGGCGCGATTCGAAACTTGACACGGAGATTCCTTTCGAGGCGATCCCGATCGGCCGACCGATGTCTGAAGACAGGCAGAAGGCGGGGCGCCTTTATGGGGCGGCACTGATTTCGTCATCGCACCAATAGCAGGGCTGGTTACAACCCCGGCCGAGGGAACGCTCATCTCCACCCCATCCCCGCTCGAGTAACCCGCATCGGTATGAACACTCGTCCGCGATATACCGACGATAGGGAGAATAGCGATGGAACCCCGCAGGTCCGCCCGTTCCCGTACACGGAATTCGAGAATCTCGCCCCGAAAACTGGCCCTATTGGGCGCCGTTGCGGGGCTGGGAGCGACCGCCTGCTCTCCGGGCGGAGCCGCAAACAAGCCGGCCGCGGCTCCCGCTCCCGCCGCTGTTCCAGCTCCGATGAACATGGCGGCCCAGCCTGTGACCGCGGGGCAGCCGCCGGCTGGCGCCCCTCTGACCTCGGCTGGCGCCAGCGCCCCCGTCGGTTCGGCGGAAAAGGTCACCATCACGAACTTCGCGTTCAGCCCTGCGATCCTCACCATAAGAGTAGGGACCAAGGTGACGTGGACGAACAACGACGTAGTCGCGCACACCGTGACATTCACCGACGTCGCCAACTCCCCGGTCCTCAACCGTGGTGACACCTTCTCGCGCACCTTCACCGCTGCCGGGACCTATTCCTACATCTGCTCCATTCACCCCTTCATGCACGGATCGGTCGTGGTGACGGTTTGACCTACAGGCGGTATGCCGACGACCAAGCACGCGCCAATCATCGGTGGAAACGAAATGTACACGGCGCCGTCCCAATAGGTGCACCCAACCATTTCGTCGTCGACTGGCAGCTACCGATTGGGCGGCAAGAGCGTAACCCCCAACGCTATCTGAACCCGCAGTCCGCACCCGTCGGTCCCGTCCGGGACCAAGCCCCACGCGGGGCTCCCACTTGACCTTGGAGGTCATCATGAAACGATCCCTTTACGCAACGTCCGCGGCGGCTGGAGTCGCGCTGCTCGCGACCGCCTGCGGAGGCAGCGGAAGCGGCCGCGGTGGCTACGGCGCCAGCAGTGCCCCGCCGACCACTGCCGCCCCCGGCGTGACCGCGACCACCGTCGCCCTGGGAACTACCAAGCTCGGGCCGATCCTGGTCGACAGCCAAGGCCGCAGCCTGTACCTCTTCGAGGCCGACACCGCCGGCAAGTCGACATGCACCAGCGCGGGATGCGTCGCCGAATGGCCACCCCTCATCGCCGGTGGCGCACCCCAGGCCGGCACCGGGCTCGCATCCGACCAACTGGGAACCACGACGAGGGCCGACGGCCAGCAACAGGTGACCTATAGCGGCCATCCTCTCTACCACTTCGCCGGCGACACCACGGCCGGTACCACCACCGGACAGGGTCTCAATGACAACGGCGGCCTCTGGTACGTCCTCCGGACCGACGGAACGCCGGTTGACAACTCGTGAGGCCGCCACCCGACTCGAAGACCTGTAACCCCGAGCGGTACCCATTTGTGAAATCGATCACGAGTTAGGAGTCCTGATGGCAAACCCCCGCACCGAAGTTCGACCCGACCAGCCGCCAAGTACAAATGGAAGCGGGATTGGCGTGGCTGAGACCGCACCCCGAACCCCTCGACTCGACGCCGACCCTTCCCCGTCACCGGAGCGGATGACCACGGCCCGCCGGCTCAGCGTCGTCGCGGCTTTCCTGATCGTGACGGGTGGCTATATCCACTTATGCCTCTACCGGCACGGCTACCGGTTCATCCCCAAGATCGGCGTCAGCTTCCTGCTCCAATTCACGTCCTCGGCCGTCCTGGCCGGCGCGCTTCTCGTCAAAGGACGCCGCCTGCGCCTCGGCCGGCGCTCGGTGGCGATGAGCCAGCTGACACGACTCTCCGCCATCGGGCTCAGCGTCGGCACCCTGGCGGCCCTTGGCGTGGCGCACACCCCAGGCGGTCTGTTCCAGTTCCACGAAATCGGTCTGCGGCCGGCACCCCAAAGCCTCATCGCGATCGTCGCCGAATCGTTCGCCACCGTCGTGCTCGTCGTCGCCATGATCGAAGCGCGCCCGGGCGTGACGAGGATAGAAATTCCAGTTGCGGCGTGTCCGCGTCACGACACCATCCGAAACGCGGCATAGCTTCTGCCAAGCGCGTCCAAGCGCCAGGACAGTTCAAAATACGTCGCCACCGCCACGCCGGAAGAAAGGAAAGGTCCCGCTGGCCGCGTTGCCGGCCCTGGCCGGGCAGGCAACGTTCACGAGCCCGCTCAATGGGCAACGCGTTACCAACGTGAAGGCGCCGTACACGTGGACCACCGTCTCGTCGGTCCAAGGCTTCTACCTCGTGGTCGGGACCAC
>JAUTXM010000041.1 GCA_030838025.1 Acidimicrobiaceae bacterium | reverse complement strand
GGCCCCGGTTGGTGTAATCCTCGGGGTTGGCCGACGCCACCAGCATCACGTCGAGCGGCAGCCGGATCTTGTAACCGCGGATCTGGACGTCACGCTCCTCGAGCACGTTGAGCAAGCCGACCTGGATCCGCTCGGCCAGGTCGGGTAGCTCGTTGATGGCGAAGATCCCCCGGTTGGTCCGGGGCACGAGCCCGTAGTGCAAGGTGAGCTCGTCGGAGAGGTACCGGCCTTCGGCCACCTTGATGGGGTCGACCTCGCCGATCAGATCGGCGATGGAGGTGTCCGGGGTCGCCAGCTTCTCGCCGTATCGGGTGTCGCGGTGGACCCAGGTGATCGGTGTGGCGTCGCCGCGCGCCGCGACCAGGTCCTTGGCGTGGCGCGATACGGGCTGGTAGGGATCATCGAGGATCTCCGAGCCGGCGACGATCGGCAGGTACTCGTCCAGCAGCGTGGTCAGGGCCCGGATCATCTTGGTCTTGGCTTGACCCCGCTCCCCGAGGAAGATGACGTCGTGGCCTGCCAGGAGGGCGTTTTCCAGCTGGGGCAGGACGGTGTCCTGGTACCCCACCACGCCGGGAACGATCTGCTCGCCGCCGGCGATGCGTGCCGCGGCATTGCGCCGCACCTCTTCTTTGACCGGGACAGACTCCCAGCCTGAATCCCGTAGCTCACCGAGAGTGGCGGGGCGGGGCGGGTTCGACACGTCGGCCATGGCGACCACGCTACCGGCGCCGCCGAACTGGCCGGCCGCAGACCAAAGTCGGCCGGTTCGATGGGTTCAGCCGGCGATTCCGTACCGATTCGAGCGATTGTGAGGATTCAAAGCGATATACGTCCTTCGCGAGACTGCACATTCCGCCGAATCGGCACCGAAATGGTGTCAAAGGCACGACGCGGAGGCGGAGATATACAGTTGCCTGGCTCAGGCCTTCCTTCTGGCCGTTGGGCGGATTTGGGGGAGTGCGATGGCGTATCCCAGGCGACCCGCGACCGGCACGGCGCGATCATGACCGCCACCCCGGCCCGAGCAGCCGACTCGGAGCTGGCCGGCGACGCCGCCTCAGGCGATGTCGGCGCCTACGCCAGCCTCTATCACCGCCACATCGAGGCGGCGTGGCGGTTGGCTCAGGCCACGTCGGCATCGTCAGGGAACGCCGCAGCCAAGGCCACGACCGACGCCTTCGTCGGTGTCGTACGCCTGGCCGGGCGCGGCCGAGATGACGTGGCCGATCAATTCCGGCTCCACCTGCTCGCCGCGGTCTACCGAGAGGCCCACCGGGGTTCGGACCAACCGCCGTCACAGGGAAAGCGCAAGAAGGTCGGCACAGCCGCCAAGGCGGTGGCCGCCGGCGCCGCGGGACCCCTCCTCGTCGATGCCTTTGCCAACTTGCCGTCGCGTTGGCGCGCGGCCCTGTGGCTGCAGGAGGTCGAAGGCCTTCCCGCCACCTCGGCGGGCGCGATCCTCGGCGTGTCGAGCGCGGCTGCGGTCCAGTTGAAGAAGCGGGCGCTCGACGGCCTCGAACACCGGGTCCTTCAAGCAGGAGGCCGCCTACCGTTGCCCGCCCTGGCGCCCACGCTGGCCGCGACGCTGACCCCGGTTCCGGGTGAGGTGCGGGCAAGGACCGAGGCGCAATGGAAGAAGGCGGTCGGACGCGATCGCCGCCGGGCTGCGCCGGTCGCGGCGTGGATGTCGCAGCGGGCGCCGGGACCCTTGGCGGTGTGCGCCGTGGGCTTGTGCGCGGTGGGCGTCATCGCCTTGGCGGTCGTCGGACAGGGCACGACCGACCGACCGGCACCGGCCGGCCCGGTCGTGTCGGGCGCGCCGGCTGGAAATGGGACCGCGGGGAGCGGCAGCGGGACCTTCAGTTTCACCAGCCCGACCAATCCCAACTCGGCGTCGGGCGCCACAGGCACCTCGGGCGCGTCGGGCACCGCGAGCACCTCGGGCGCGTCGGGCACCGCAGGCACCGCGGCGGCGAGCCAAGGGCCGCACCTGGTTGCCACGACGCCCACGATCGCGGCACCAGTCGTCGTGACGGTGTCGACGACGGTACCGGTCACCCAGACGATCCCGACTGTCCCGCAGGTCACGCTGCCGCCCGTCACCTTGCCACCGGTGACGCTGCCGCCCGTGACGCCGCCACCGGTAGCCACGCCGCCCGGCACCCCCCAGCCGGCCGCGGCCACGCCGGTCCTGCAAGTGGCGCTCAATACCGGGGTTCTCGGCGTCAACGTCGGGGTCGGCACCGGCGGGTGCACCGGGGTCCAGCTGCTCAACATCAAACTCGGCTGCACGGGTGGGCCGCCGGGCCTCTCCCTCGGAGGCACCCTGCTCGGCGGAATCGGCGGAAGGTAACCGGCGGCCGTACCCCGACCGAGCTCGTCGCGTCGTTCGGCGGTACCCACTCGATAGCCTGCCGCCGTGGACCTGGGGGGTGCGTGGCGGGCCATTGCCGCCGATGAGACCCTGCGCCGCACCTTCTCCGACCCGGACCTCGACGACACCGAATGGGCCGAGATCACGGTCCCCCACCACTGGCGCTCCCACGAGGCATTCGCGGCCAGCGACGGCCCACTGCTGTACCGGCGACGGTTCGATTCACCCGCCCGCGGCGACCAAACGGAACCAGGTTGGCGGACCTGGCTGCAGCTCGACGGCCTGTTCTACCAGGGCGACGTGTGGTTGGACGGGTCCTACCTGGGCGACACCGAGGGCTACTTTTTCCCCCATGCCTTTGAAGTGACCGAGGCGTTGGCACAGCGGTCCGAGCACGTCCTCGCCGTCGAGCTGACCTGCGACCGGCCGGACGACACGACGGCCAAGCGCAACCTCACGGGGGTGTTCCAGCACTGGGACTGCATCGACCCGGACTGGAACCCGGGCGGGATCTGGCGCCCGGTGACGCTCTTCGACACCGGGCCGGTGCGCGTCGCCAAGCTGCGGGTGCTGTGCGCCGACGCCAACGAGGAGCGGGCCACGCTCGACTTCGGCGCCACGCTCGACGTCCCGCAGGCGGCGCTGGTGAGCGTCACGACGGCCATCTCGGGGCGGCGGGGGCTGGCCATCGCGCGGACCTCGGAGCATCCCCTGGCGGCGGGGGCCAACGAGCTGCGATGGCGGGTGCCCGTCGAGCAGCCCGACCTGTGGTGGCCCCACGCTCTCGGCGACCAGCCGCTCTACGACGTCACGGTCACGGCGTCGCTCGACGGGGCGGCCAGCGACCAGCGGACGGTCCGAACGGGACTCCGGCAGGTCAGGATGCGCAACTTCATCGCCACCGTCAACGGCGAGCGGCTCTTCCTGAAGGGAAGCAACCAAGGCCCGACCAGGCGCGAACTGGGCGAGGCGACCCCCGAGCAGCTCGAACGCGACGTCACCCTCGCTCGTGAGGCCGGGCTCGACCTGCTGCGGGTCCACGGCCATATCAGCCGACCCGAGCTGTACCACGCTGCCGACCGCCACGGGATGCTGCTGTGGCAGGACCTGCCGTTGCAATGGCGCTACGCCCGGGTGCGCCGGCAGGCCATGCGCCAAGCCGCCGAGGCGGTCGACCTGCTCGGGCACCACCCGTCGATCGCGCTGTGGTGCGGGCACAACGAACCAGTCGCCATCGAACACCCGGTGCGGACGGTGCCGTTCCTGGCTCGCCAGATTCTTCCGACGTGGAACAAGTCGGTGCTCGACCGTTCGATCCACCGAGCGCTGGAGAAGGCCGACCCTTCCCGGCCCGTCGTCGCCCACTCGGGCGTGCTGCCCCATCCGGCGTGGGGCACCGACAGCCACCTGTACTACGGCTGGTACGTGGGCGAGGAACGGGAGTTCCCCGCGGTGCTGGCCCGATTCCCCGTGCTGGCGCGCTTCGTGTCGGAGTTCGGCGCCCAGGCCGTGCCCGACGAGGCGCCGTGGTGCCACCCCGAACGGTGGCCCGACCTGGACTGGGAGCACCTGGGGCGGGCCTACTGCCTGCAGGAGGCGCAGTTCGCCCGCTATCTGCCGCCGAGCTCGTTCGCCACGTTCGACCAATGGCGGGAGGCCACGCAGGCCTACCAGGCCCAGGTCGTCCGCTATCACGTGGAGACGCTGCGGCGGCTCAAGTACCGACCGACCGGGGGTTTCTGCCAGTTCCTGCTGGGCGACAGCCAGCCCGCCGTCACGTGGTCGGTGCTCGACGACCAACGCCGCCCCAAGGCGGGCTGGTCAGCGCTGGCGGCCGCGTGCGCGCCGGTGATCGTCGTCGCCGACCGGCCGGCCGACACCTACCGGCCCGGCGACGACCTGCATCTGGCGGTGCACGTGGTGAGCGACCTGCGGGCGCCGATCGCCGACGCGGTGTGCGACGCCGTCGTGTCGTGGACGGGGGGCAGCCGCAGCTGGCGGTTCACGGGCCAGGTCGACCCGGACAGCTGCGCCCGGGTGGGGCTGGTCCATCTGGCGGCACCCGATGCTCCCGGGCCGATAAACCTCGACCTGGATCTAACGTGGCCGGGCGGGAAAGCGCACAATCACTATGTCAGCCAGATCGCAACGAAATAGCCCGATGAGGTCCCGTCCACGACCATGACGAGCACGACGACCACGACCACCGCGGCGTCCACGCCGCCGCTCTACCGGACGTCCATCGGCAAGAAGATGCTGATGGCCGCCAGCGGGTTGGTGATCCTGTTGTGGTTGATCGGGCACATGCTGGGCAACCTCAAGGTCTGGCTCAACCAGCGGGAGTTCGACAGCTATGCCGAGTTCCTCCGCCGGCTGGGCGAACCGATCTTCCCCCACACCGTGTTCTTGTGGCTGATCCGGGTCGTGTTGACCGTCGCCTTCGTGGTCCACGTGTACCTGGCCGTCGACCTTTCCCTGCGCAACCGGCGGGCCCGCCAGGTCCGATACGTCCGCACCGCCCGGGTGCAGGCCGACGTCCCCGCGGTGACCATGCGCTGGGGCGGGCTGGCGCTGGCGCTGTTCGTGGTCTTCCACCTGGCCAACTTCACCTGGGGCTGGATCCATCCGGGCTACCGGTTCGTGCGCGGGTCGGTGTACGCCAACGTGGTCGGCAACTTCAACCAGTGGTGGCTGGTCGTCATCTATGTCGCGGCCATGGTCGCCTTGGCGCTGCACATCTATCACGGGACGTGGAGCATCTTTCAGACCTTCGGCGCCAACAGCCGCCGTTGGGACCGCCTGATCCGGCGCAGCGCGGGCGCCGTGGCGATCGTGATGTTCGTGGGCTTCGTTTCGGTCCCCGTCGGCGTGTTGGTGGGGGCAATCCAATGACCGTCGCCCCAGTGGCGCCGGAAGCGCCGCCCACCGATGCGCCCACCCGGTGGCGGGAGGCCGGCGCCGACACGGCCGCCCTCGACGGGCACGTCCCCACGGGTCCCATCACCGAACTATGGGACCGGCACCGCTTCGACATGAGGCTGATCAACCCGGCCAACCGGCGCAAGAACCACATCATCGTGGTGGGCTCGGGCCTGGCCGGCGCCGCCGCCGCCGCCAGCTTGGGCGAACTCGGCTACCGCGTCAGCTGCTTCTGCTACCAGGACTCCCCCCGCCGGGCCCATTCCATCGCCGCCCAAGGGGGCATCAACGCGGCCAAGAACTACCGCAACGACGGCGACAGCGTCTACCGCCTCTTCTACGACACGGTCAAGGGCGGTGACTACCGCTCGAGAGAGGCCAACGTGTACCGCCTGGCCCAGCTGAGCGTGGACATCATCGACCAATGCGTCGCCCAGGGGGTGCCCTTCGCCCGGGAGTACGGCGGCCTCCTCGACAACCGCTCTTTCGGCGGGGCCCAGGTCTCACGCACCTTCTACGCCCGGGGCCAAACAGGCCAACAACTCCTCCTCGGCGCCTACCAGGCTTTGGCCCGCCAGATCCATCTCGGCGCCGTCACCATGTACCCCCGCACCGAGATGCTGGACCTGGTCGTGGCCGACGGCGCCGCCCGGGGCATCGTCACCCGCGACCTGGTGACCGGCGAGGTGCAGTCGCACAGCGCTGAGGCCGTGGTGCTGGCGACCGGCGGCTACGGCAACGTGTTCCACCTCTCCACCAACGCCAAGGGTTGCAACGCCACCGCCATCTGGCGGGCCCACCGCCGGGGTGCCCTGCTCGCCAACCCGTGCTTCACCCAGATCCACCCCACCTGCATCCCGGTGGCGGGCGACTACCAGTCCAAGCTCACGCTGATGTCGGAATCGCTGCGCAACGACGGCCGCATCTGGGTCCCCGCCAAGCCCGGCGACACCCGGTCACCAAACGAGATTCCCGAGGCCGAACGGGACTACTACCTGGAGCGCAAGTACCCGAGCTTCGGCAACCTGGTCCCCCGCGACATCGCCTCGCGCAACGCCAAGGAGGTCTGCGACGAGGGCCAGGGCGTCGGTCCCGGCGGCCGCGGCGTCTACCTCGACTTTGCCGACGCCATCGCCCGCCTGGGCGTCGACGTGATCAAGGAGCGCTACGGGAACCTGTTCGACATGTACGAGCGCATCACGGGCGAGAACCCCTACCGGGTCCCCATGCGCATCTACCCCGCCATCCACTACACGATGGGCGGCCTCTGGGTGGACTACAACCTCATGAGCAACCTGCCCGGGCTGTTCGTGCTGGGCGAAGCCAACTTCTCCGACCACGGCGCCAATCG
>JAUTXM010000476.1 GCA_030838025.1 Acidimicrobiaceae bacterium | reverse complement strand
TTGCCCCCGGTGCCATTCAGGCCATTGGCCACGCTGAGGCACAGGGGCTCGGGAGCCTGGGAGTCGACTGGTTTAAGCAAGAAGTTAGCGCCGAATTGACGGTCAAATGAGTATCGACGACGCAGCTTCGAGAAGGCGCGTGGTGCTGACCGACGACGAGGTCATTGCCCTGGGCGCCCGCTCCGGGAAGCCTTGGCCTTCGCCTATATTCAGCGTTGATGTCACGGATGCATTTGAGGTACGACGGGCGGTGGAGCGGGGAGCACGATCGCTGATCGCCAGGGGATTGCTCGGTGTCAGCGCTGAAGATTCCCTTGAAGCAGGGATATCGGACATTTTGCGACCGGTGCTCGACGGCAACCTATCGCTAGGCACCTACCTCGTCGATTCGAAGCTCGCTTTCGCGCCAACGGGGTTGGCGACCGCAGCATATGCCACCAATGAGGAGCCCTGGACAAGCGAGATCATAGCGCCGAACGGGCTCCACTATCTGCTGCAGGAGGGCTCAAACAAATGCCTTGAGTCGATCCGAGAGTTCCTCGAGAGTTGCTTTATGTCGGGCATTCCACGGTTGCCCCTGGCACCCCCAGAGACATCTGAGCCCGCTTTCGTCTGTGCCATGCGGAGGTCGTCGTCCGACGAGATCCGCGTCGCTGCCTTTCGCCGCGATGCGGCGTTCTGTCAGACGCGGCCCCCTTCGGAATCTGAACAACCAACTGACGTTCTCCGCCCGTTCGAGTCGCTCGAATCTGCCTTGAGCTACCTTGGTCTCTAAGACATGACCCATCAAGATATCGATCAGTCTCCCATTCGCAGCTCATCCTCCTGGTTCTTCGGGGTCGGCAAGCATCCGCTCAATGGCTAACAGAAGGATCTACCCCATTGTCCGCAAGCTTTCGAGCGCCAGGTCGATGACATCAAGGAAATGGAGTTCTTCGTGAACGAATACGAAACTCGTTATCGGCGTAGGGTATCCGACGCCCGCATCGTCTTCATCGACGAGTAGGCGGCTTCCATGATTCCCTGTCCGCGCTGTGGATCGAACGTCAGCCCCGACGATATCGCGTGCTGGTATTGCCGTCTCGAACTGAGGCGGCAACTGCCTTCGGAACCGAGTCCACCGGCGCAATGGTCAGCGACCGCTGCGGAGGATGTCCTCGATCTGACCATCCCCAGGACGACCGCACGTCATCTCGGAGCGCCTCCGGACTCGAATCCTCCGATGCCCTCGGCGCCAACCCAAACCCCGCCAGCAGATCGCTCGCTAGCCCAACGCCCGCCCGCGCCACCACCGCCGCCGCCGGAGCAACGCCCGCCCGCACCACTGTCAGCGTCGCAACGCCTTTCTGCTGTTGACGAGGTCGGCGGCGGCGGGTTCCAACCGGCCCATCGGGCGCGTCCACTTCCGTTCTCTTATCGGCGTTCAGCGTTAGTGGGTCGGGCGGAGGGGTCTGCCCTGCCGTCGCCGGCACTGGGTCCAATCAACCCTCCTCGGCGGCTGTGGTTTGTCGTCGCAATCATGGCCGGAATGGGGCTGCTTACTCTTATCCCGGTTTTCACTGGTGTCGTGGCTGCAATGAGGGCCATGGGCGACGGGGGGCTCGGAGGGGCGCTGGCGCTGTTTTTCCTGGTTATCCTGGCCATACCAGCGGCGTTCGGGGTGGCTTGCGTCCTGCTTGCAGTGGCATTGAGTCGCGGTGACCGAGTGGCGAGGGTGCTCAGTGTTGCGCTGTCGGCCACTATCGGTGTCGCAGTACTGTTCAGTGCCAGTCTTACCCCGGCATGGCTGGTCGTATTGAGCGGTTGTGCCGCCACGATCGGGTTTCTGACATTGGATGTATCCGTGCGGGACTATTTCCACGGTCCCGGTGCGAGGGGCCGCGCCGAGCCTGAGTTCGTTGTCGCCGCACGTACTCTATTGATCGTTCTCGCCACGTGTATCGGCTTGGTCGGAGTGATGTACCTGCCGTTGGGCACGATCGGTGGACGGTTCGCATTGATCGGCCTGGTCATGTTGGCCGTGGCGACGGCCGTGGTTGTTATGTCACGTCGGGTCGGGCAAGGGGACCCGAACGCCCGGACGGTTGTGACAGCGGTCATGGCGATCTATGGGTTGCTGTCGTTCGTCGATGGTCACAACGAGCTGTCGGTATTGTTGCCTCTCGGCCTGGCCGCAGCGGTGGTTGGTTTTCTGTGGCTGCCGGAAAGCTCAAAGAGCTTCTTTGTCAACAACGACGGCGGCCGGGACGCTCGGGCTTGGACGCCCGGCCCGCTCGATTTGGCGGACTTCCTGGCCCGCCTCGGTGCCGGCGTTCGCGGCCTGCCCCAGCCGCCCACCGCAACGATTTCCCGACCTCCAGGTTTGACTGCGCCCCCCGTGGTCGGGTCGGTCGGACGTGACCAAGTCGATCGTTCCTGGGTGGCGCCGTCCCAGGCCGCTCTCGCTGATGATCCATCGCCATCATGGTCGGGTCCGCCATCGTCGGTAGATCCCGTCGAAGGCCTGAGCTTCTACTCGAAGCCGCCAATCCCGCGCAATGCTGACTGGAACGAAAACGGACCCATATCGCCAGGGATTGTCACGGCCGGAGTCCTGTTCAGTCTGCTCTTGATGATCGACGTGGCCTTCATGCCGATCCTGCGGCTGTCCAGCCATGGTATCGGGCCGCTCTGGCGTTTCAGTGTGACCAAGTCGACGATCACCGGCTGGCAGACGGTCAGCCGCTACCACGTCCACGTGACCGGATACCTGATCGATGGCACGGCGTGCGTGACGGCCGCGGCGTTGACACTGATAGCGATGCTCGCCGTCCTGGCCTACCCCACTCGAAGGGGCACGGCCGCGTTCGCCGTGCTTACTGCTTTGGTCGCTGGGGCAACGGGGCT